>CAZMLP010000371.1:0-3830 GCA_964566745.1 uncultured Verrucomicrobiota bacterium
CGCGAGAAAAGGGGCAGCAAGTCCGGCTTCGGATTCGCCGAGGGCAAGGAGCGCACGGCGGTCTCCAGGTCCAGCAAGGTTTGCAGCAAAGTCTGCTCGGTCCGCGTCATGCCCCAGCCATAAACCATCCCGGGCGCCAAGCCAAGCGGGTTGACGATGGGAGGCCATTTTCCCGCGCGTATGCGATTGGTCCCCGCTTGCCCGCTGGCGGTGGGGATTAGCTCCCATACGACCGAAACATTCTTTTCTGCATGAGCAGGATTAATTTTGCACAACAAGGAAATACTTGCGGAGCTCCATTTGGGGCTGGAGCAAGTCCGTCTTTGATTGCGCTTATTTGTCGCAAGAACGTGTCTCACCAGCCGGGTAAGGTGATGGTTTGGCGTTTTGCACGAGCGGGCGACTCCGGTGGCATGAATTTTGATTATGCCGGTTCAGATCGTATGCATAATCCGCCGCTGCCGCGCAAAAAAGCAACCTTCCCCGGCTTTGAAACTTTTGCTCGTGACTGGTTTCGACGGGGGTGCACGGCGCTTCTGGCCGCGGGATTGGCAAGTCCCCTGGCGGCGGCGGAAAAAGTCGATGTCTGGACTTATCACAACGACAACGGACGGACGGGCCAGAACTTGAACGAGACCCAATTGACGCTCGAGAACGTCAATGCGAACCAGTTCGGAAAACTTTTCTCCGTGGACGTGGACGGTTGGATCTTTTCCCAGCCGTTGCGGGTGAACAACGTGTCCGTGCCGGGGCGGGGAACCCACGATCTCCTGTTTGTGGCGACGATGCACGACAGCGTGTACGCCTTCGACGCGAACGACAACCAGGGGGCGAATGCCAGTCCGATTTGGCACGTGAATTTCCTCGATCCGGTCAAGGGAATCGACACGGTGCCCATTTCGTTCTTTGGTTTTTCGGACCCGCCCGAGTTGGGCATCACGGGCACGCCGGTGATTGATCGCGACACGGGCACCCTCTATGTCGTGGCCAAAACCCAGACCAAGGCGCCCGGCAATATCATCACCTACGCGCAACATCTCCACGCGCTGGACATTCGGACCGGGGCCGAGAAGTTCGGCGGGCCGGTGGAGATTCACGACACTTACGCCGGAACCGGAACCGGCAGTGGCGGCACCGGAACCTTGAAATTTGACCCGCTTTACGAGTTTCAACGCGCCGGCCTGCTGCTGCTGAACGGGGTGGTTTATGTGGCGTTTGCCTCGCAAGGGGACATCGGACCGTATCACGGGTGGGTGGTCGGTTTTGACGCGCAGACGTTGCAGGTGGTGAAACATTACGTGGACACCCCGGACGCCGCCCAGGGCGGCATTTGGATGGCGGGTGGCGCGCCCGCCGCGGACGACGAGGGAAATATTTTTCTTATCACCGGGGATGGCTCGTTCACCGCGGACTCGGGGGGCCGGGACTATGGCGATTGCATTCTCAAGCTCGGCACCCAAACCGAGGAATTGACCGTGACCGATTACTTTGCGCCGTTCGACGCGGACTACCTGGGCCAGATTGACGGGGACGTGGGCTCGGGCGGCGTAATGCTGATTCCGGACTCCGCCGGCAGCCCGGAGCATCCGCATTTGGCGGTGGGCGCGGGCAAGGAGGGAACCGTGTTTTTTGTGGACCGGGACGATTTGGGGAAATTCAACCCGGTGGACAACAGCCAGATTGTGAAGTCCATTGCCAAGGGGGTCACCTGCTGCCTCAGCACGCCGGCATTTTTCAACAATTGCGTCTATTACCAGGCGTATAATGATTATCTAAAGGCGTTTCCGGTGTCGAACGCGGTCGTCGCGGACCATCCGTCCATGACATCCGATCTCTATGTTGGCTTCCCGGGGGCCACCCCGAGCATCTCCGCCAACGGGACGAACAACGCGATCGTCTGGTTCCTTCAAGTGGATGGATTTGCGTCGAGGGGGCCGGCGATCCTGCAAGCTTACAACGCCACCAACTTGAACGCCCACCTTTACGACAGCACGATGTCGGGCATTCGCGACCAGCTTTCGCTGGCGCAGAAATTCGCCGTGCCGACAATCGCGAACGGGAAGGTTTACGCGGCCTCCGCCTTCCGGGTGACCGTCTTCGGGCTTTTGGGCCAACCGGTGATCTCGGCGCAACCGGCCAGTGTGAACACCCTCGCCGGCGGGGGGGCGAGTCTTTCGGTCGCGGCCACAGGGAATGCTCCTTTCCGTTATCAATGGCAATTTAATGGGGAGGAGATCGCCGACGCCACCAACAGTATGTTGACGTTGAGCGGCCTCACTTCCGCCGAGGCGGGCAGCTACACGGTCGTGGTCTCCAATGCGGCGGGCGAAGCAACGAGCCAGCCCGCGTATGTGAGTGTGTTCAGTCTCGATCCAGAGGAGGGTTTGACCGTCGCGGGATCCTTGGGCAACAACTACCGGATCGATTACACAACAGCGCTGAGCGCGACGAGCCAATGGTTGACGGTCACCAATTTCACCACCGGCGAGGGGCCTTTCACCTTGCCGGACGCCATATCCACCCATCAGCCCCAAGCCTTTTACCGGCTGGTGCTGTTGCCGGACGGCGGAGCCGCTCCCGCGGCCAGGCCTTGATCGGGTTTTCGCACGCATCTTCTGCGAAGCGATTCATCGCATGGTGAAGAACCCGTCGCGGAAGACGGCTCGTCAGAGCCTCGCCCCACCCTCGCGGGCTGGTTTTGGCATTGGCGGATTTCCCTCGCAATCTGGTCACTGACGGTCGCGGTGAGAGGGAGATCGGCCAACCGGCAATGGTGGGACGTGGCTCCGGAGCGTTGACCCAGGTTCTGAGCGTTCCGGTCGTATTTTGTTCATTCGGTTTTCAAGATTCGTCCGTTCCCCGCTTCCGGTCACCTTGACATCCCGCCGCCCTTTGCAAACACTCGCCGCCCTATGGCCGAACCGAAGACCAATGAGTTGATGGAGAAGATCGTTTCTCTCTGCAAACGCCGCGGATTTGTTTTCCAATCCTCCGAGGTTTACGGCGGCATCAACGGTTTTTGGGATTACGGCCCGCTCGGCGCGGAGTTGAAGCGGAACGTCAAGGATCTCTGGTGGCGGACGATGGTTCACTTGCGTGACGATGTCGCCGGGCTGGAGGCGACGATCATCATGCATCCGATGATTTGGCGGGCTTCCGGCCATGTGGAGACTTTCGCGGATTTGATGCGCGAGTGCCCGATGACCAAAAAACGCGTTCGCGCGGACCAGGTGGATCCGCAGTCGGGCACGGTTTACCGGTGGACGGGCGCGGAATCCAAGGCCGCCGGTTGGAAACTGGAGAAGCCGCTGGCGATGATTGCCCCCAAGGGCGAGCATCCCGAGAGCACACGAAAGAAGGCGCGCGAGTTTTACGCGTTGGCCTCCGGCGAAACCAAGGTGAAGGAGGCTTGGACCTCGCTGGAACTGAGCGGCGAGACGGTTTCCCAAGTGACCGACTCCGTTGATTTTCATCCGGAGAGCCATGTGGAGCTGGGACCCGCCCGGCCGTTCAATTTGATGTTCAAGACCCATTACGGGCCGGTGGAGAGCGACGAGAACATCGCCTATCTCCGGCCGGAAACCGCGCAGGCCATTTTCGCGCAATTCAAGAATGTGCTCGAAACCTCGCGGCAGAAAGTGCCGTTTGGCATTGGCCAGACGGGCAAGGCCTTTCGCAACGAGGTCACCCCGCGCAACTTCACGTTCCGCTCGCGCGAGTTCGAGCAGATGGAGATCGAGTTCTTCTGCCGGCCCGACGAGGCGGCGGAGTGGTACGCCTACTGGCGCAAGGCCCGGTTCGAGTGGTACATCAACCTGGGGCTGCGGTCG
>CAZMLP010000372.1:0-4076 GCA_964566745.1 uncultured Verrucomicrobiota bacterium
TCATCGACAACGAGGAGGAACGCTAAATGCCCGCCAACGGACAACTCGAGAAGATGAGGATCATGGCCTATTCCAATCCGGATTTGGGCGATGACTCCTTCATCGACGAGTTCACCGCGATGATGAATCCGGAGACGTACACGCTGGATTACAAAATCGAGTATCAAGAGGGGCAGGGGCACGGCACCAGCGCGGCGCAACAGCGGTTCACGGTCAAGAAGCCGGAAGAGTTTTCCTTCGAGTTTCTGTTCGACAACACCGGCATTATTGACGGCAACCCGCGCGATGATCTCACCGACGAATTGAACTCGTTCCGCGATCTGCTGGTGGGTTACGAGGGAGAGAGCCACGAGCCGAAGCATTTCAAACTGATCTGGGGTGGCACCCTGTTCAAGGGACGATGCACGGCGCTGACCATTGCTTACAAGCTGTTCAATCCCGACGGCACGCCCATCCGCGCCAGTTGCAAGGTCACGTTCAAGGGAAGCGTGGAGGAGAACCTCCGGGTTGCGACGGAGAACAACAGCTCGCCCGATCTCACTCATTATCGGCGCGTGCAAGCGGGGGACACTCTGCCGCTCCTCTGCTACAGCGTTTACGGCGATTCGAGCTATTACCTTCAGGTCGCGCGGGTCAACGAGCTGGTCAACTTTCGCAAGTTGAAAGCGGGTGACGAGCTGTATTTCCCGCCCATTGCCAAGACTGCGCCCGCCAAATGAGCAACGAGCGCACCATACCATCCGCCGCGCCGAAATCGGTTGCCACGTTCACGCTGCTCTCGAACGGCAACCAAGTGTCGCGCTCGTATCAGGTGCTCTCGATTGTGGTGACAAAGGAGATAAATCGCATCCCGACGGCGATGGTCCTGCTGCTCGACGGCGAGGCTTCGCGACAGACGTTTAACGTCAGCAACCAGCCCGATTTTGAACCGGGCGCCGAGTTGGAAATCCAGGCCGGTTATCGCGGCTCCGAGGAAAGCATTTTCAAAGGAATCGTCATCCGGCACAGCATTAAAGTTCGCAAGGGCAGTTCGGTGTTGGTGATCGAGGCGAAGGACAAGGCGATCAAGATGACCACCCAGGTCAAGAGCGCTTATTTCAAGGAAACGACGGACAGCGACGTGCTCGAGCAACTGTTGCAAACCCACGGGCTGGACAACGATATCGAGTCCACCTCCGTCCAGCATCCCGAGATTGTGCAGTATCGATCCACCGATTGGGATTTCATGCTTTGCCGCGCGGATGTGAACGGCCTGATGTGCGCGGTGAACGATGGCAAGGTTACCATCGCAAAACCGGACTTGGGGCAGTCCTCCACGCTCACGATCCAGTACGGCGCGACGGTGAAGGATTTGGACGCCGAGATCGACGCGCGCCTGCAATTCAGCGGAGTCAAGGCCACCGCGTGGAATCCGGCTGATCAAAGCCTGGTGGACGGCGTCGAGGCGGATGAGCCAACGGTGCCCGCCGCTGGAAATATCGATGCCAGCACACTCGCGCAAATTACCGGCCCGGACCCGTTCCAACTCAGCCACAGCGGGCGGATCCAAGAGCCGGAGTTAAAGGCGTGGGCGGACGCGCATCTTCTCAAGCAACGGCTCGCGAAGATTCGCGGCAAGGTTCGCGTCGATGGCACCGCGGCTGTGAAACCGGGCCAGATTATCACGCTCAACGGGGTGGGGGATCGCTTCGCGGGCGATCTTTATGTCAGCGGCGTGCGGCAAGAGGTGCAGAAGGGAACGTGGGACACGATTTTTCAATTTGGTCTCGATCCGGATTGGTTTGCGGAGCGTTTTGATGTGGACGACGCGCCCGCCGGATCGATGTTGCCAGCCGTGAACGGATTGCAGATCGGCGTGGTGACACGGCTGGAGGGTGATCCTGACGGCGAGGAGCGCATCATGGTTCGCGTGCCAGTCATTCACGCGAGTGACGAGGGGACTTGGTGCCGCATCTCCACGCTCGACGCGGGATCCGACCGCGGAACTGTTTTTCGCCCCGAGATTGGCGATGAAGTGATCGTTGGTTTCATCAACGACGATCCCCGGAACGCCGTGGTGCTTGGCATGTGCCATAGCAGCGCCAAGGCCGCGCCGATTCCCGCCAGCGATGACAACAACGAAAAGGGTTACGTCTCGCGCAGCAAGCTCAAGCTGCATTTTGACGACGACAAGAAAACCATCCTGATCGAGACGCCTGGCGGAAACCGGATGTTGTTCAGCGATGACGAGCAGAAGATCAAGCTGGAGGATCAAAACGGCAACAGCATCACCCTTGACCAGGACGGCATTAAAATCGAGAGCGCCAAGGATTTTGGGATCAAGGCCGCGTCCGACTTTAGCACCGAGAGCGTGAACGCCTCGTTGAAAGGGAGCGCGCAACTCAGTTTGGAGGGCAGCGGTTCCGCCGAGGTGAAGTCCTCCGGCAGCACCAGCGTCCGGGGATCGATCGTTCAAATCAACTAGCCCATGCCACCCGCCGCCCGAGTTGGAGACATGCATGTTTGCCCGTTGGTGACGGGCGTGGCGCCGCATGTCGGCGGACCGGTTCTGCCTCCCGGGTCTCCCATGGTGCTTATCGGCGGCATGCCCGCGGCCCGCGTGGGCGACATGCTCACCTGTTGCGGCCCGCCGGACACCATCATCATGGGATCATCGACGGTGATGATCGGTGGCATGCCGGCGGCGAGGATGGGCGACAGCACGGCGCACGGTGGCACCATAGTTCTGGGATGTTTCACGGTAATGATCGGCGGATAAAAACCATGAACAGCGATTTTCAGCAGAACGATTTCTTGGGCGTCGGTTGGAGTTTTCCGCCGACCTTCACGCCCGGTCCGCAACCGCTGGAGATGACCCAGCGGGAGGAGGACATTGATCGCAGTTTGCAAATCCTTCTTACGACCCTCGTTGGCGAGCGGGTCATGCAACCGAAGTACGGCTGCAACCTGGAGCCGTACTTGTTCGAGTCACTCGACACGACCACCAAGACGGTGATCGTGGACAAAGTGAAAACGGCAATCCTTTATTTCGAGCCGCGTATCGATGCCAAGAGGATCACCCTCAATACCGAGTGCGAAATCGAGGGAATCGTTTTGATCGAGGTGGAATACGTGGTGCGAGCCACCAACTCGCGGCTCAATTTTGTCTTCCCCTATTACAAAAACGAGGGAACCGAACTCAATCTGCTCACGACCAACTCGGGGATTGCCAACTAACCCATGGCCTGCGGCGATTTCAAACACCCGCTTCGGCGGGGCGGCACGAACCAGTCCCAGCGCCTGACTCCGGCGCTTGCGGCGGACTACGTCCGGGTGGACGAGAAAGACCTGGCGGATTGGATCGTGTACGCCGGGGCGCTTTCCGCGTTCATCAAATATTACGACCTCGACAACCAGGCGACGGGCACATGGTCGCAATTTTTCTCGCGGGACGTTTCCGCTTTGCTGGCGTTTTTCGCGGTGCAGGATCCCGCAGCGTTGGACGGCGTGGCCACACGCTTCAACACGTTGCGCGACGACGCCAATCAAGCAAACGCGGCGCTGCTGGGGCAGAATTTCGCGGAATTGTTCGGGGCCGAACTAACTTTTTCCAAAGCGTTGGACGACTTGGTGGCGCGCCTGTCCGACGAGACCTCCCTAAAGTTGATAGTCACCAACCTCATCAAGTCCAAGCTCGCCCCGGCGCTGAACCGGTTGCTGGGTTATTACAAGGCAGCGCAGGGTGACGGGTTGCTTGCCGAGGCAGATGCGCCGGGTTGGAAGATCCTCGGCGCGCCGGTGGTCAAGGCCTCCACCGTGATTGCCGGTGGCTTGAGCAAGGGGTGGATTACGAACGGCGCGGTGGACTGGGCGACTTATGCGGCCGGAATCGTGGCAGACGCGAGCATTTATGGCGCGCCGGCGGGCACTATCCCGGAGAAGATCCGGCACGCGGCAAACCACAACCTGTTTTCGTCGCTGTTCGACCAGTACTTAATGGCCTATGCGCGGATTCTCAAGGAGGCGCAGACGAGCCTGGACGCGACGCTGGGAGAATGGCGAAAGCACCCGCCACACTACGCGCTGTTCCTGGCATT
>CAZMLP010000373.1:0-4180 GCA_964566745.1 uncultured Verrucomicrobiota bacterium
GGCAGAGCGTGGCGATCAAGTCCAACCCGTTGGCGCAATTGGTGAGGGCGAAACAATGATCGGCACCCAAATATTCCCGGAAACGTTTCTCAAAAGCGGCCAAATGCGGCCCTTGAGTCAAGGAGTCGGCAGACCGCATTACCTGCGCAACCGTCTCGATTTCCTCGGCGGTGTACGCGGAGGGACGACCACTCCAGGAGATGCGAAAAGTTGGATTATTCATGAAGGAGGAAAAACAGCGATCAAAGGCGTTTCAATTTGTTTCTCTGCACCAATTCCACCGGCAAAATCTCCTCGCGTTTGGCGGTCAGGGCCGCGGTCACGCTCTTGACGTCGCGGACCAGTCGCCGCAGGCCGTCGGGTTCCAGGGACGCCGCGTGATCGGTTCCCTTCCATGTCCGGTCGAGCGTGAAATGCCGCTCGATCCATTGCGCGCCCAACGCCACGGCCGCCATGTCGATGGCGATGCCGTTGTGATGGCCGGAAAAGCCGATGGCTTTCACCGCGCCCCCGTAAGCCTTTTTCAGCCGGGTGATCTCCAGCAGACAAACGTCCGCGTCAGCCACGGGATAACCGGAGGTGCAAGCGTAGAGCACCAGGTCGCAGGCGCGATTTTTTTTTGCAAAAAACTCCACCAAAAGTTGTTCCTCGGCCTGTGTGGTCATGCCGACGGAAACATGAACCTCCCCCGGGAATGTGTCGCAGATCAATTCCAGCAATTGCCGGTTCAGGTTGCAGGCGGACGGAACCTTGATCAACGCCGGCTGGAGGGAGATGATCTCGCGGGCCGAGGTGAGATCCCAGACGGAGGTGGAATACACCAGGCCCAGCGTGCCGCAAATGCGCTGGAGCTCCCGGTGTTGCTCGACCGAGAATTCAAGCGCCTCGCGATGGCGCCCGTAAGTGTCCCCGTAGGCGTTTGCCGGAGACGGGTGAGGGGCGTCGTACTCCTCGGGGGTGAGCAATTCGCGGGGATTGCGCTTCTGAAACTTGACCACCGGCGCCTTGCAAAAAATCTTCGCCGTCTCGAGCATTTCCCTGGCGATGGCCATGTCGCCTTTGTGGTTGCAGCCAATCTCCGCGATCACTTGAACATTTTCCATACTGCTGTTTGCTGTGCTTTGGTTTTAAACCCGTTCTCCGGTCGTGAGGCCCTGGTCAAGCCGGCGCTTGCGAAAATAATACTCGCAAAGCTCCATCCCGGCCAGGTCGTCAATTTCATGCGCCTTCCATGCTTCCATCTCAAACATGCCGATGCGCTTGCCAAACCGGTTGTTCGCCCGGCGCAACACCTCGGGGCGAAACAAGTAAATGGAACCGTTCTCCAGGAAAAGCGGAGCCCGGTCCTGCCGCCGCCCCCGCTTCCAAGGATCAAATGTCAACCCGCGCAACTCCTCCCCGACCCGGTGCCAAATTGTGCAATCATGCAGAACGGACATGGAAAAGAGCGAGTCAAATCCCCCGCTCTCCGCGGCCGATATCGAGCCATCAATGTCGCCTGGCTCCCGCAGCGGCGAGGTTGCCTGTAAAAAAGCAATCCAGTCCGGTAATTTCGAGTCCCGCTCGATCCAGGCCAGCGCGTGCAGCAAAGCGTCCTCCGACGAGGCCGTGTCATTCGCCAGCGCGGCGGGACGGACAATTCCCCGCGCGCCATTTTGCTCCGAAATCTCCAGAATGGCGGGCGAGTCCGAGGAAACGAAGACTTGGTCCACCGATTTCGCCGCGAGCGACTGGAGTATGCTCCAAGCCAGCAAGGGACGGCCGCAGAAATCAAGGATGTTTTTGTTGAGAATCCCTTTGGATCCGCCCCGGGCGGGGATGATAACCGCCACTGATGGACGGGCCTGTTGTTTCGTCTCCTCCATGGTCTTGAAATTATTTAGGGACGCCCGAGCCGGTTGCCTTTCCCAACGAGACGTAATCGAGTCCAAGCAGGTCCTCGGCAACCTCGCGGGCCACGCCCGCCCCCCCGGCCGAACGCAGAACCACGCGGCTGATTTCCTGAATTCGCGGGTGGGCATCGACCGGGCACACCGGCATCCCCACCAAACTCATCGCCGCAAAGTCGTTGAGGTCGTTGCCGGCGTACAGGACGTCTTGCAAATCAACACCGAGTTGGGAGCAGTATTCGCGGAGAGCCGCCGCTTTGTCGGGGATGTTTTGCAAAACGGGAACTTGAAGTTTGAGGCCCCGGGCCGCGACCACCGGATTCTTTTCCGTGGAAAGAATCAGCGCGGGTATTTTAGCTTGGCGAAACATCGAGAACGCCATGCCGTCCGACCGGTTGCAAAACACCGCCTCCTGTCCGTGGTCCATGACCAGCACGCGATTGTCAGTCAATACCCCGTCAAAATCAAATACCAGCAACTTGGGCCGTTGCCTCGTCGATTTTTTTTGCGGTCGCGATTTTATCAAATGAGCTTTCATGGTGGGCCAATGCGGGCCCCCGGTCATCGGACTTTGCCCGCCGCCTTTAGCTTCTCGTAATGGGCGGTATCCCTCGTCTTAAATACCTTGGCTGGATTCCCGCCTGCGATTCCACAGTATGGCACGTCTTTGACCACTACCGATCCCGCCTGGATTATCGCCCCCTCGCCAATCGTCACCCGGCCGATGATGGTCACCCGCGAGCCAAGCCACACGTTGTCCTGGATGACCACGTCCTTGTCCACATCCACGTCATCGTAAGGAATCAGGGTGGACTTGTCGTAGTTGTGGCTGCTGCAAATGATCAAGCAGTCCGTGCCAGAGTGGAAATTGTCCCCGATTTGAACCCGGCCAACCCCTTGAATCTGCATGCCGTTGAAGTGAACATTTTCCCCCAGCCACGTCCGGGGAGTGACGCGGCTAAAACAGTTCACGCGAAGCACGCGCCCGGTTCGCTCTGCCGCAAGCCGAACCCTCCGCGTGTAATACCATCGGAGCGCGTTTACAGCGGCCTGTTTAATCAAGTTCACCAGGAAAACGCCCGGAGCAAGAAGTGGTCAGCCTTGCCTGCGACCGTGTTCCGCCAGCACGCCGCGCAAATAGCCACGGTACTCGCAGTCGGGCATCGCGCCAATCAGGGCAGTGAACTGCCCGGTGGAAACATACCCCCTCCGGAACGCCGCCTCCTCGGGGCAGCCAATTTTCAGGCCCTGGCGCTTCTCGATGGTCTGCACGTAAGCGGACGCCTCGTGCAAACTGGTGGAGGTGCCCGCGTCGAGCCACGCGAATCCCCGCGCCAGCTTCGCCACGCGCAATTTCCCCGCCGCCAGATATTCCCGGTTTACATCCGTGATCTCCAACTCGCCCCGGGGGGACGGCTTGAGCGATCTCGAGATGCGCGACACCTCGTTGTCATACAGGTACAAGCCGGGAACGGCATAGTTGCTCTTGGGTGGCTTGGGCTTTTCCTCGATGGAGATGGCCCGGCCGTCAGCGCCAAATTCCACCACCCCGTATCGTTCCGGATCGTGCACACGATAGCCGAAAATGGTGGCGCCATCCTTAAACTCGTCAAAGACGCGTTGAAATGTGTCGGCTCCGTAGAAAATATTGTCCCCCAAAATCAGGGCGACCGAGTCGCCTCCGAGGAAGGAGCCGGCGATTAAAAAGGCCTGCGCAATGCCCTCCGGCTTGGCTTGCTCGCGGTATTCGATGGAAATCCCCCAAGAATGGCCGTTTCCCAGCAACTGCCGGTAGCGGGGCAGATCCGCCGGTGTGGAGATGAGGCATATTTCCCGGACGCCGTTTTCCATCAGCGTGGTAAGCGGATAGTAGATCATCGGCTTGTCGAAAACCGGTTGCAATTGCTTGCTGGCAACCAGCGTAAGGGGATACAGGCGCGAGCCAGCCCCACCCGCCAAAATGATTCCTTTCATAACTCTTCTAACTCGTCCCACCGGGTTTGTCCCCGTCCGGGAGATCCAGTATCCCGCCCCGGCTAACGCTTCCCCAGCACTTCTTTCACCCAGTCCTGGTGATCGAGATACCATTGGACGGTGGCTCGGATGCCGGTCTCGAAGGTGTGCGCGGGAACCCAGCCCAGCTCGGCCTGGATCTTGGAGGCATCGATGGCGTAACGGCGGTCGTGGCCAGGCCGATCTTTCACAAAGCTAATTAATTTGCGCGAGTTGCCGCCCAACCGGGGAGCCAGCTCATCCAGCAAATCGCAGATCAATTCCACGATGCGCAAGTT
>CAZMLP010000374.1:0-9916 GCA_964566745.1 uncultured Verrucomicrobiota bacterium
CACCCGGTACTCGAACAACTTGGCGATCGGCAGAAAGGCGAGGCTGAAGACCCTTCCCACCACCCACATGTCCCGCAACACCGAGGCCTCGGCCCGGGCATTCACCCGGCCGTTAAAATCAACGGTGCCACGGTAGAAGAGGCGCATCGCGGGCGACCGAATCTCCAAATCCTCCGTGTCGATCACGCTGTTCGTGATGACGAAAGTCGCCTTGCCCGCGTGGAGCGGACTGCTGCCAAGCCCGGGGGCAAAGGAGTTGAGCACCGGGGTGAAAATTCCGAACATGGGAATATCCCATAAAAAGCCGTCCCGCAATGTCGCGACGCCATTGCCGTTCCAGCTTTCCCAATCGGAGGAGTTGGCCGAGGTGATGTTTAAACTTGCGTCGAGGCTGCCCGCAAAATGATTGGTCGCGGTCACCAGGTCCGCCATGAGCAGTTTCAGATTTGTGTCCGTTGCCTTGGCGGTGAAATTGAAATTCGCCGAGCCTCGCGGCGACAAATCAAACAGAAAATCCGCCTTGAGCCGGCCGCCGTAAAACCGCGCCTGCAAGTTTGATATGGAGAGCATGTCCCCGTGCCAATGAACCAGGCCGCTGGCCTCGGGCACATGAAACCGCCAGTAGGTGAAATCATTCCCCGCGAGATCAAAATAAAGATCGGCCTGCGGCTTTTTAGTCACCACCAAGGACCCGTGCACCTTCACCAGGGGCGGATAGGCAAATTGATACGGCAACATGGTGTGGGCGGTCTTTGGGCCAATCGCCTCGGTGAAGCGATAGGGATTCATCGTGCTGACTCCGTTGGTGAAGTAGAGGGTTTGGCGCGGAATATCAAATCCCATCCCGGATGCGCGGGCTTCCTCCCCAGGCACGCGGATGGCTGTCAGATTGGTGAGCACCAAATACAGGTTGGTGTAACTTGCGTCAGCGGTCACCAGCGCCATCGGCTGGTTGCGGATAATGGAGTTTGTCAGCGCAAACCTCACCTTCGCCGCCAAGGTTTCGGGGGCGTCCCAGCGGCCCCACACCTCGCCAGAGACCTGCGGCGGGGCACTCAGCCGCAATGAGTAGAACGCCTTGCGGGCGGGCGGCGGAACCAGCGGCGCGACACACATCGGGTCAAAGTCGCTGTCGATCCGCGTGCGAAACTCGCGCGTGGCCGGCTTTCCTGAACCGGTCAATCGCAACTTCCCCTCGGGCCGGTTTGCTGTCAGATCGGTCCAGGACAGGACTTGATTGGTAAACCCAAAATTCCCCCGCAAACTGGTGAGTTCGAGCCCGCGAAACGCGGCATTGGTGACCGCAATGCTTCCTTCCAGCGCCAGGGTTCTTGGCAAGTAGGTTTTCCAGTCCGGTGCGCGTTCGGTCCATGCGGGGAGGGCCAGTCGCGCGGTGGCCTCCAGACGGGGCGACTGGCTCCAAGTGAGATCCGTCAGCCAGGCGGGCTGGTTCGTCATTAGGCTGAGGATCATTTCCCGCAGATCGAGACTCGATTGCAGGCTGGCGGTGGCTCCGCGAGACGCCACGTTCAAGCCGGCCGTTGCTTCCAGTTCACCGCCGGAGAAACGGGCCAAGAATTTCGTCACGCGCAAATTCGGGGCCTGCCAATCAAGTTCCAGTTGAGCGGATTCGGCCTTCACCTTTAGCGCCTCCAAGTCCCTCAAGTCCGCCCGCAAACGGATCGCGTAAGGAGCAAGGTTGGCCCACCAACCCCAATTCGGGTTTGGCCTCGTCGTTTTTTCCGGCGGAAGGCGCGTCACCGTGCCGGTGAATTTCGCCTCCGACGCGCTGCCCCAAGGCGTTCGCGCGTCTGTCAAGCTCCACTGCATATCCACGCTCTCAGGCAGCAGGCTTTGCAGGTCATGCTGAAACGCGAGGGCGACGAAGGTGTTCGTGAGGGCGTGTCCGCCTGTTTGGACCCGGGCCACGTTTAGCATCGCGGTGGTGCGCAACGTGGAGTTATCGTCGCTCTCCCGCACCGTGCTGCCAGCGAGGCGGATGGTCTTGGCGCTCCAAGCCGCCTCGCGGATGGCGGGCACTTGCAGTTCCCATTGAGCCTCATGTGGAACCAAGTTGGTTCCGCCGGCAAGCAATTGCAGGCTGGCTTTCACCGGACCGTAACGTCGCCGTCCCAGCCCGAGGGACTCGACCGCCAGATACGCCCGGGCGCGCGGAACGGCGTCTTTGTTGCCGCTCCATTGCGCGGTGAACAATCCATCGTCGATGGCCATCCCCGGCGCCCGGCCCTGCTCGACTTGCAGATTCAGACGGGCGTTGAACGAGGCAGGATCGCGGGCATCGCCCTGGATCAAAAGATTCAATTCCGGCGGTTTGCTAAAATCCCACCGGTCCGCCTCGCGTGCCAAGGCCAGCAATTGCCGCTGCCAGTTGCCGGTGGGAGCACGGGGAATCGATGCCGGCTGCCGCCGCCAAATGGAGACGTTGGTGAGGGAAGCGCTGGCGTTGAGCTTGATTCCCAAAAACTCCGCCTCGGCCTGGTCCAATTCCCAGCGGTCGCCAGGCTGGAAGTGGAGTTGCACCACCACGTTGCTCAGCGCAATCTCCCGGGGCGCCTCATTCGTCACCACCAAGGGCAGAACCACGCGCCCGCGCGTGATTCGCAAGGCGTCCACCTCCAGCCGGAATTGTTTCAAAGCCGCGTGGTTCAGGTCCACCACCACCTGATCCACGCGAATTCGCGCGCCGTTGGGGTCGGTCAGTTTGGCGAGGCGGACTGAATCCGCCACAACGCCCCCGTTCCATCGCAACCGCAGCCGGTCGAAATCCAGATCCATGCCACGACCTCGCAACTCCCGCACGATCGCGTTCTTGACCGGCGCGGGCAGGCCCAATTGCATCAGGAGGATTCCGCCGCCGAGCACGAGGAACGTCGCCATCAGGATGGAGACACGGCACCAGCGCACCACCCGCCAGCAGCGCGGCCAAAATCCCTTTTGACAGGGCGCGGCCATGACTCATCGCGCGCCGTCACCGGCGGGCAGGTTCAGGCCACCCAAAAATATCTCGTACGGATTATAGATATCGGAGGCTAGCACAAAGACAGCGGGCTGGCCATCCAGCAACACCGCGGCGTAGGGCGTGCGAAGGGGGGAGATGGCCCCGAATTGCAAAACCCGTGATTCGACTTTCTCCCCGACTTTCACCTCCACAGTCACTTGGTGCGCCGCCTTGTCAAAGCCGAAGGCCGGCAACACGTCCATTCCCCGGCCGGTCCACCGGTCGGCTTCCAGGCGCCCGAGCCGGTATGCCACTTCTTCCGCCATGGGCCCGATGAGAGGGTTGGCTCCCGGCGAGATCCATTGGCCGGTGGCATTGCGGGTCACACGCCGGGTTTGGCCGTGAAAGGAAACCGTGAGGCTGAGCACCTCGTTGGTGGTGAAACTCCAAATGTGCCGGTCCCGTAATTGATACGGGAATTGAGGCAAATTGAACGCGTCGAGGTAGCTGAGGCCGTACACCGAGCTCTCGTCGGTGCGCCGGGCCAGCACGCTGTTGTTGGTCCGGCTGCCGAGCTGGATTTGCGCGAGCGCCACGTTGGTGGAGGCTCCCCCGTTGGTTCGCGTGGAAAACAAGGTGTACTGGGGACAGTTGGTGGTGAAGCCGTAAGGCGTGAAGTCCGGCACCACATCACGCACGAATTCCATCACCTCCAAATGATTCAACGTGTGGACAAACCAGCCCAGGAGGAAGGGGTCCACGGCAAACTCGACCGGCCGGATCATCCGCCAGGAACCGTTGGTCTGGCGCTGGAGAGCGAAACTTTCCTTCGCGCGCACCTCGATCAGATCCAGACTGTTCGTGGGAACGTTGATCAGTCGCGTCTCGCGGAACCGGGTGACCGGCGGGCGCGGACGGAATGAATCCGCCACGGATTTCTCCACCGTCACCACATTGCCCCCGGGCAATTGAGCGTACACCAGATCGGGCTTGTTGGTGAGCGTGTTGCCAAAGGCGACGCTCCACAAGACGTTGGAACCACGCCCCAGCGAAAGCTGAAGGGAAGGCGTGGACAATCCGTACGCGTCCAGATCCGGCTTCGGCAAGTCGCTGACGAATCCTTGAATCCGCGCGGCGCCAAGTTGTTGCAAGGCCACCTCCACCTCGCCCGAGTTGGCTCGCGCGGGCAGCGGCTGGGCGAGCCGCCAAAGATTGTTCGTGAAATCCGCCTGCAACTCGTAGAACGCGACACCCGCGCGCGCGGCGAGGCGGTCGATGAGCTGGGAACCGATGTTGACCAGCGCGCGCGACCGCCAGCCGTCGGCGGTGGCGGGCAGGCGCGCCGCCAGCGCCGCCTCGGTTACTTCAATCCCCGAGCCGCCCAGCAGTTTCACATAAACTTGCTCGCCAGGAATCACTTTGTTCCCCACCAGTACCTCGATTCGCCGGTCACCGGCTTGGGCCACGATGGTGGCTCGCGCCGGGGCAATGCCGTAAGCGGACTCCCCGCCCGGTTGTTGCATCACCTCGCGCGCGGAAATGGAAGTATGGCGGTTCAGGCTGGCGAGGGTTTCCAGCAGGCCGTTCACCGCCGAGCTGTCCGCCGGAAAAACCACCGGCAGGGTCATGCGCCACTCCTCGCCCGCGCGCTCGACACGGACAAGCTGGTTTGTTCCCAAATTCAGCTCGACACTGGTGACCTTGGCCGGGTCAAAATTGGCGAGCAGCCTCCCGGACGCCACCGCCCGTTCCTCCATCGTGGGCCGGTGCCGCTCGAAAAAGAATATGTACGCGAGCAACCCCAAGGCCACGACGACCAAATAGCGGGTGGATTTGGGGGTCATTGCAAATGGTTCTTAACAGTTAAGCGCATGACCCTCATCGCCGCCGCCTCCACCAGACCATCAAGCCGGGAATCAGCACCGCGCCGGGCATTCCGCCCAGCAATAGCAACCGCAGTTGGAACATTTGGCGGTCACTCAACAAGAGCTTGTGTTCCCGGACGGGTCGCGGCTCGATCCCGCCCAGCAATTGCTGCCGGTCCAGCAGCCCGTTCACCGCCATGCTGGCGAAATCGCGATTGGCCGCGCTGTCCAGCGTGCATTGCTCGTCCTTGGGCCGGCCGCTGAGGAAAAACGAGTCGCCCACCACCACCATGCGCGTGGCGCCCCGGCTGTCACTGATTCCTTGAATGGCGCCTTTCTCGACCGCCACCGCCAACGGTATTTTGCCCGCCTTGTCCACGGCCAGGTTTGGGCGCGGAACGCCGGTGCTGAAGTCGGACTGGGTGACCCCGTTTGGACCGGTGTAGATCAACTCCGTGACTTGCGCGGTATCGGCGCTTTGCGGGCCGTTGTTCAGTTTCCCGACCGAGCGTGGCAACAGCAAATATACAATCGAGTTAAGCAAAGGTTTCACGATGGGATGGCTCCCGAACTCGCGCGCCTTGATGTCTTTTTGGGTGAGGGTGTTGTCCTTGTCGGACACGACGTTGTTGCCCACCTGCACACCCCATTTTGCCATCAGTTTGCCGAGGTGGTTTTGAGGCTCGTTCCGGCTGTATTGAAGCGGCTGGAAGCAGAAGAGCAGCAGGAGCCGTCCACCGTGGTCCAGATATTGGTCGATCATGTCCACCTCGCGTTGCTCGAGCGGGTCAATCGGCCCGGCAATCACAAGCAACCGGCAGTCCCCGGGAATGGCATTGGTCTCCAGCAGGGAGAGGGATTGCACTTTGACGGACCGGGCCGCCAGCAAATCGGCAAAGGCCTCGTAGGACAGCTTGCTGCCCGCGTCCGTCAAATTATGCTCCCGGTGCCCTTGGAGGAAATAGGCCTTGTCCACGCGCGGGTCGGTCACGCTGAAGATGTCGCTGGTAAACAGCATTTCCCCCCGGAATGATTTGCGTTTGAACTCGTTCGTCCCCCCCGCGTAAGCGATGGAGAGGGCGCGGTTGGCGTCAATGTCGTACTCCGAGAGTTCTCTTCCATATCTCACTTTGTAGCGCGAGCCGCAGGAGAAGATGACCATGTCCCGCGCTGAAAGGCTGTTTTCTTTGTACTTGTCGAGAATCACCTGGGTCGCGGCCGGATTGCGAATGCGGTCCACCCGCTCGATCACGATGTTCTGGTTGAAATTATGATACTCGTTGAGCAGACCGGTGACCGCGCCATACACCGCGTCTTGCGGATCGTACAGCACCGTCACATTCACCTGGTTGGTCACCGATTGCAGCATCCCCTTGGTCATCGGCGAGAGCTGGTAGCGGGTCTCGGAGGTCCAGAACCGCCGCCAGTAGTGGCGCGACGCGAGATAGTTTGCCATCACGACGATGGCAAGCAGCGCCGCAATGGCCACGACGGTGTCAAACCCAAACGCCCATTTGCGCGCCGGCTGAAACGTGGGATTCTCCTCGGGGTCGCGCGCCATGATTTACTTCCATCGGCGGCTTTCCACCGCCTTGAAGGTGAGAAACAAGAAAAAGACCGTCAAGCTGGTGTAAAACACAATGTGCCGCGTGTCCACCACCCCGCGCACAAAATCCTGCATGTGCTCGAACATGGAGACTTGCGAGAAAAGCCGCGCCTGCCAGCCGGTTTTTACCTGCGTCGCGTAAGCGAAAAAACTCAGCACAAACAGGCCGATCCCCAGCGCGTAGCTGATCATGGCGGCCACAATCTGGCTGCGGGTCATCGCGGAGGCGAACACGCCGAGCGACAAATAGAGGCATCCCAGCAGGGTGATGCCCAAATAGGTCGTCGCGATGGCCCGCCAATCCAGCACCGAATCGTCGTTTGCGTAATGCCGCACAATCAACAGGCAGGCGACCAGCGGCAGCCAGGTGATCAGGTAAAAGAGCAGGGCGCCGGAGAATTTTGCGAGAACCACCTGCAAGTCGCTCACCGGTGTGGTCATTAACGTCTCAAAAGTTCCGGAATATTTCTCCTGCGCGAACGTCCGCATCGTGATCACCGGCGTCGCCAGCAAAATGATCATCCAAAAGAACACCGTGCTGTAGAACATCTCCGTCATCGGCTGCTCGGTCGCGCTGCCGTTCAGCGCCGAGACAATCTCCACAAAACTCAATCCCAGCATGAGCATCACCACGGCAATGACGACATATCCCGCCAATGAGAGGAACAGCGCGCCCAGTTCCCGGCGCACGAGCGTCAAGTAGGGCTGCATCAAGTCTCCTCCTCGCGGTCGCCCTTGGTGGCGCGGACGAACACATCCTCCAGTGATTGCCGGCTGCGGGTCAATTCACGCAGGGCCCAATTCCGTGCCCGGACCTGGTCAAACACCAGCGGGCGCAAGTCCACCCCCTGGCGCGGGGTCAACGCGCAACGGAAAAACTCCCCGTCGATGGGCGAGACGTCATGGTAAAGCACATCCGCCATTTGCTCCCAGCATTGCCGCAAATCCGCCGCGGGCGCGGCAATTTCCGCGACCACCTGGCCGTGCCCGGTCGATTTTTTCAAATTCTCCGTCGTCTCGGAAAGCCGGATGCGGCCCTGGTGCAGAATTAAAACCCGGGTGCAGGTCACCTCGACCTCGTGCAGGATGTGGGTCGAGATCAGCACCGTTCGCTCGCGCCCGAGTTCCTTGATCAACTCGCGCACGGACCGGATTTGGTGCGGGTCGAGACCGATGGTGGGCTCGTCCAGAATCACCAGTTCCGGCTCATGCACCAGGGCGTCTGCCAGTCCGACACGCTGCCGGTAACCCTTGGACAAATGGCCAATGATCCGGCCACTGACATCGTTTAGCCCGCATTGATCCAGCACCTCGTCCACCCGCTCCCGTGACCGCCGGATGCCCAGCCCCTTGAGGCGCGCCCGAAACTTTAGATACTCGCGCACTCGCATGTCCAGGTGCAGGGGATTGTTCTCCGGCATGTAACCGATCCGGCGCCGCACCTCGTCCGCCTCCGTAAAGACATCAAAGCCGGCGACCCTCGCGGTGCCGCTCGTGGCCGGCAGGAAACAGGAGAGAATCCGCATTGTGGTGCTCTTGCCCGCGCCGTTCCGGCCGAGGAGACCCACGATCTCCCGGCTACCGACCGAAAAGCTCATGTCCGCCACCGCGGTTCGTCCCGCGTAGCGTTTCGTCAGCTTTTCCACTTCAATGACCGGTCCATCGTTCATTATTCGTCGCGAGAATGTAAAACAGCGCGGGAAATAAGGGCGACTAAAAAGCGTCGGACCCGGCGATTTGACCCGCTTCCCGCCCAACCGTCACAGTCCCGGCAAATTTTCGAAACTGGCGGGGGCCATCGGTGTCAAAAGTCGTTGGCAACCCGATTTACCGCAGTTTCTGTACTCGACGCTGGCAACGCCACGGGAATTCAGGTGTCGGTGCCTTTCAGGCTTGGATCTCGTGTCGCAAAATCTGGATCGGTCCGGCCTGAGCGGCCAGCGTGCTCCTTGACTCGCCTTTGTCCCCCATTAGACTCGCGCGGATTTGGCGCCGGAACGCCAACCTTTTGATTGCACCGTCGGCGCGCCTGGAACGCATGAAAAAACCGCTGCTCGTAATTTTCCTGACCGTCTTCGTGGACTTGATCGGCTTTGGCATCGTCCTGCCTTTGCTGCCGACCTACAGCAAAAGTTTCGGCGCCGAGGGCTGGATGATTGGCGTCATCATGGCGTCCTACTCCGCCATGCAGTTTCTGTTTTCACCGGCGTGGGGCGCGCTGTCAGACCGGATCGGGCGCCGTCCGGTTTTGCTCATCAGCACGGCGGGCGCGGCGGTTTCTTACGCGGTGTTCGCGCTGGGCTCGACCATGACCGGCTCCAAGGCCCTGACAGTGATTTTGCTTTCGCGCATCTTCGCGGGCATCTGCGGCGCGAATATCACCGTGGCGCAGGCGTACATCGCGGACATCACCCCTCCGGAGGACCGTTCCAAAAAGATGGGACTGATCGGCATGGCGTTCGGCCTGGGGTTTATTGTGGGACCGGCACTCGCGGTGTTTGCCCAACAATGGTTCGGGCCGTCGGGACCGGGATGGGTGGCCTCGGCTATCTGCGCGACGAATTTCGGGCTGGCCTACGCGCGTTTGCCGGAGAGCTGGAAGAAAGGCGCCATCAGCGCGGCGCGCCGGGCGCGTTTCGATCAAGTGACCCACACCCTCGGCCGCCCGGTGATCGGTTTTTTGGTGGTCGTCTTCTTCCTCGCGACCTTCGGGTTCACCTGTTTTGAGACCACGCTGGGCCTGTTGATCCAGCGCAATTTTTCCCTGGCGGACGCGGTCTCGAGCAAGACGAACGCGATCATGTTCAGCTTTGCGGGAATTGTCGGCGCGTTCGTGCAAGCCGGGCCAATCGGCAAATTGGTCAAACGGGCGGGCGAGCCGAGGCTGATCGCCGCGAGCTTGATCATCTTTGCTTGCAGCATGGCAGTGATGCCGTTCATTCACGGCTCGGGAGAGTTGACCTGGGGGATTCTGTTTCGGAGCCAGGGATTACCGTGGATTTTGCTGTTGATCGCGGTCGGTTGGCTGGCGATTGGCTCGGGCCTCACCCGCCCCCCGTTGTTTGGCTTGCTGTCCAACCTCACCCCGGCCGATGAGCAAGGCGCGACGATTGGCGTGGCCCAAAGCGCGGGCAGCCTGGCGCGCATCCTCGGACCGATGTTCGCGGGGGTTTTGTTCGACAAGCATCCGGTGTGGCCCTATCTGACCTGCGCCGGAGTGGCTTTGTTCGCGGGGCTTTGGACGTGGCAAACGCTTTGCCGGCCGGGGCATTTGCCCGCAACGCCTAGACCAGCGGCATGACAACAGCATGACTGGTTCCGAAGGACGAATTGCCAAAAAAACCCCGAATCGGCGGCGGCAACTGCCAGTCCGGTTCAGGGTTTGATGGGGATTTCTCTTTTCATTCGTCATTCGATTTTCGCCGTTCGACACAATGCCCCTCGCGGAAAAATGGGGGGACTGCTCCGGGCGTTGCCATTCCCCAT
>CAZMLP010000375.1:0-1722 GCA_964566745.1 uncultured Verrucomicrobiota bacterium
TTTCACGCGAAAGCGCCCGACCACACGCGGCGCGAGGGAATGAAACAACCCCCACACATAGCCAACGTCGAGCTTGGTTGCCGTTGAATTGCCTCCCGCGCGCGCGCGCCGAACCGCCTGCTCGCTTTTCTCCAGCAGCGCTTGCGCCTCGGCCAGAAAACCCTGCCCGGCAGGCGTGAGCCGCACCGCGCGTGGATTGCGCTCCAGCAACACCACGCCAATTTCCTCCTCAAGTTGGCGGATCTGGCGGCTCAACGCGGGCTGGGCAACGCGCAATTTTCGCGCGGCGCGCGTGAAGTTCAACTCCCCGGCCACCCCCGCAAAGTATCGCAATTGCCGCAGTTCCACCGGCGCACGATAACGCAACGGTCTGGCTGCGCGAGCAAAGAAGTATTGGGCCGCGTCATCCCGGGCCGGTTAGCCTGCGACCATGAATTGGAAGCATCGCTTTGCGCGGCGAACAGGAACCATGCGGCGCGGCGCGGTCCGCGAGCTGCTGAAACTCACCGCGCGGCCGGAAATGATATCGTTCGCCGGCGGTCTGCCCGCTCCCGAGTTGTTCCCCGTCGCGGAGGTGCGCGAGGCCACCGCGGCGGCGCTGGCCCGGCACGGATCGACCGCCCTGCAATATGGCGAGACCGAGGGGTGCGCCGGGCTCCGCGACTGGGTGGCGCAACAATACTCCCGGCCGGGACGGCCGGTCCGGCGGGAAAATGTGATGATCACCAGCGGCTCGCAGCAGGCGCTCGATTTGATCGGGCGTGTTCTGCTGGACGAGGGTGATTCTGTGCTCGTTGAGAATCCCACCTATCTCGCCCTGCTCTCGGCTTGGCGGCCGTGCGGCGCGCGATTCCTCGGTTTGGGAGCGGACCGGGACGGCATGCGCGTTGAGGAGATCGGAGCCCTGGCAAAAGATGCGCCCAAGGTGGTGTACACCGTGCCGAATTTTCAGAACCCGTGCGGAACGACGCTCTCCCTCGCGCGGCGGCGGCAATTGATCGCGCTGGTGCAACAGCACGATTTGCTCGTCGTCGAGGACGATCCGTACGGCCAGTTGCGTTACGACGGCGGGGCATTGCCATCATTGCTTGAATTGGACCAGGAGGACGCCCGCACCGGGGAATTCGGCGGGCGTGTGATTCACACGAGCACCTTCTCGAAGGCGCTGGCGCCCGGCCTGCGGGTCGGATGGATCGTGGCCGCGACCGAGGTTATTGACTGCCTGGTCCGAGCCAAGCAGGCGGTGGATTTGCACACCGCGACGTTGAATCAATTGACGATTCTCGAACTCGCTTATCAAGGCGTGCTCGATGCACAAATCCCGCGCTTGCGGGCGGCTTACGCCGGGCGTCGGGACGTCATGCTTCGCGCGATGGAGAAATGGTTCCCGCCCGGCGTGACCTGGACGCGGCCGGCGGGGGGAATGTTTCTGCTCGTCACTCTGCCTCAAGGATGGGATGCGGGCGAGGTATTGCGGATTTCGCTCGAACGCGGTGTGGCCTTTGTGCCCGGCGAGGAGTTCCATTTGGATGGACGCGGCAAGAACACCTTGCGCCTGAACTTTTCCAACGCCTCCCCCGAACGAATCGAAACCGGGATTCAACGGCTGGGCGAGGTGTTGAAGGCAATGGCCCATTCGCACATCAATACTGCCGGGGGCGATGCGAGAATCGCATCCTTGGTCAGTCAAAATTAAGATGCAAGTGCTGGTCGGGATAGTTT
>CAZMLP010000376.1:0-3813 GCA_964566745.1 uncultured Verrucomicrobiota bacterium
GAGCGTCCCGAGGCATCTTACGGAGCCACCTATTTCGGCGGCAACAAGGAGGACTACGATGTGATCAAGGTCGAGGCCGGGCCTTACACCATTAACGCCACGGATGGCAACATGGACGCCTGGACACGACTCTACAACGCGGCCAAGGCCGGGCTCGCCAGCAACGATGCCTACTTCAAAATCCAGGGTCGCAATCCCGATGGCACGCCAAACCCCAATTACGAGAACTTGGTCGATGTGGACAATCTCATCGACTACATGCTGGTCATCGAGTACGGCGGCAACCTCGACGCCGCCATCTCGAACTTCCTGGGCAATCAATCGCCCAACAATTGGTATGGCATGCGCAACCGGAACGGGCGCGACGGCTTCCGTTTTTTCGCGCATGACTCCGAGCACACGCTGTTGAGCGTGAGCGAAAACCGCATGGGGCCGTTTTCCGCCGGCGACTCGTCCGTGCTCAAAAGCAGCCCGCAATGGATTTGGCAAAAGATGTGGGCCAACGCCGAGTTCAAGGTGTTGAACGCCGACCACATGTACCGGCATTTCTTCAATGGCGGAGTTTTTGAGCGGGCCTCCGCCACCAACCTGTTTCTGAGACGCATTTCCCAGTTGGATCGCGCGGTGGTCGGCGAGTCCGCCCGCTGGGGTGACGCCAAGCGCGCCACGCCGTTCACCCGCTCCGATTGGGCGGCCGCCGTCAATGTTGTGATGAGCGGCTTTTTTCCCACGCGCTCGACGGTGGTGCTCGGCCAATATCAAGCGAAGCAGTTATATCCCTCGTTCGCCCCGCCGTCGTTCAATCAGCACGGCGGGGTGATTTCACCCGGCTTCCAGCTGAGCATGACCTCGCCAGTCGGGACGATTTACTACACGATTGACGGCTCCGATCCGCGCCTGGTGGGCGGCGCGGTCTCGCCCGCCGCCCGCACTTATGCCAGTCCGGTCACTTTGAATGAGACGACCCGGATCAAAGCCCGAGTGCTCAATGCGAGCACCTGGAGCGCCGTTCATGACGCGACTTTCACACTGGCGCAAACCTTCACCGATCTCCGCCTCACGGAAATCATGTATCATCCAACCGCGGCCGCCGGCACGGACGCCGATCTGCTCGAATTTCTCGAGTTGGAAAACACCTCCGGCTTCGAACTGGACCTGAGCGGTCTTTTCTTCACCAACGGAATTCACTTTGCGTTTGCCAATGGAACCAAACTCGCTCCCGGTCACTTCTTAGTGCTGGCGAGCGATGTGGCTTCGTTTACAAACCGTTATCCCGGGGTCAACGTGGATGGCGTTTACACCGGCAAATTGTCGGACAGCGGCGAAACCCTCACGCTGGTTCATTCCAGCGGTCAGACGGTTTTCTCGGTCACGTACGGTGACAAGCCGCCTTGGCCCGCAGCCGCCGATGGCGACGGCTTTTCGCTCGTCCCGCGCGAACCCACCGCCTCTGGCGATCCGGACGATCCGGGCAACTGGAGGGCCAGTTCCAAGGTGAACGGCTCGCCAGGCGCGGACGACCAGCCGGCCAACATTTCCCCCGTCTGGATCAATGAGGTCCTCTCTCATCCGGACTTTTCCGGCGCCGATGCGATTGAATTATTCAATCCCAACTCCACTTCGGCGGACATCAGCGGCTGGTATCTGACCGACAGCCGTTCCATTCCCAAAAAATTTCGGATTCCTGCCAACACGTTGATTCCAGCCAAGGGCTATCAAGTCTTCACGGGCGCGCAGTTTAATGCCGCGCCCGGCTCCACCAATGGCTTCGCCCTTAGTTCACTTGGCGACGAGGTTTTTCTCTTTTCCGCCGATGCCGCTGGGAACCTCACCGGATTCGAGGATGGTTTCAGTTTTGGCGCGGCGGACACAAACGTCTCGTTTGGCCGTTATGTGAATAGCGCCGGCGAGATTCAGTACCCGGCGCAATCCGCCCTTTCACTCGGCCAAGTCAACGCCGGCCCTCGCATTGGCCCGGTGGTCATCAATGAAATCCACTACCACCCGCTGGACGGGGAGGTGGAATTTGTCGAGTTGAAGAACATCACCTCCGCGCCTGTCCCGCTTTTTGATGCCGATTCTCCCGCGAACACCTGGCGTGTCTCGGGGTTTGATTTCTCGTTCCCGTCAAACACCACTCTGGCCCCCAAGGGCCTCGCGCTGGTGGTGGCCAGCGATGCGGATGCTTTCCGCTCCCGTTACCACATCGCCGCGAGCGTCCCCGTTTTTGGCCCGGCCAATGGAGCGTTGCAAAATGATGGTGAGACGATCCAATTGACCCGCCCCGGCGCGCCAGTGACCGCCACGAACGGGACAGTCACCATACCACGCATCGTCGTGGACGAGGTGCGCTATGATCAACGTGCCCCGTGGCCCGTCGAGCCGGACGGCACGGGCGCGTCGCTGGAGCGCGTGAATTCCGCCGCGTACGGCAATGACCCGGCCAATTGGCGCGCCAGCTTCAATGTCCCATCGCCGGGCCTGGAAAACAGCGGCAACCGCTCTCCCGTGGTGAACGCGGGAGGCGATCTCAATGTCGTCACGGCGACTTTCCCGGCGATCGCCAACCTCGCCGGCTCGGCCATTGATGATGGCCAGCCCAAACCACCCGGCAAACTCAGCTACCAATGGAGCCAGGTCAACGGCCCGGCGGATGGCACGATTGACCAGCCCACCCAGCCGGCCACGACGGTTCGCTTGCCCGGTGTGGGAACTTATGGGTTTCGCCTGATCGCCAGTGACGGCGAGCTATCGGGCAGCAGCGATGTGACGGTCACCGTCTCACGCCAGCCGGTGCAAACCCAGTTCGTGGCGGCCGGCTCGGACTGGAAATACTTGGACAACGGAACCAACCAGAAAACGGCGTGGCGGGGCGTGACGTTTAACGACTCCGCCTGGAAGTCCGGCAAGGCGCAGTTGGGTTATGGCGACGGCGACGAGGCAACGGTTGTCAGTTACGGCCCGGACGCCAACAACAAATATGTGACCACCTACTTCCGCCGCCATTTCACGGTGACGGGGGCAAAATCGGTAACATCAATGACCGTGAGCGTGATGCGGGACGACGGGGCCATCGTTTACCTCAATGGCACGGAGGTGTTTCGCAGCAATATGCCGGAGGGTGACATCACTTTCTCCACTTACGCGGCGGAGGTGGTGGGCAACGCCGACGAGTCGGCCTTTTTCGATCACGGTGTGGACCCCTCCGTGCTGGTCGAGGGCGACAACGTGCTGGCGGTCGAGATCCATCAAGCCGGTCCGGCGACGAGCTCGGACATCAGCTTCGATCTAAAGCTGGAGGGCTTGATCAATCCCGCGAACCAAGCCCCGGTCGTCAGCGCGGGCCCGGACACGCCGGCGAATTTGACGACCGCCCTGCAGCTCGCGGGCAGCGCGGCGGATGACGGGCAACCCGCCTCTCCCGGCAAGCTGACGATTCAATGGAGCATCGTGAGCGGTCCGGGCACAGTCACGTTTGACGCCCCCGGCGCCGCCAAAACCGCCGCCCACTTTTCCGCGGCCGGGGACTATGTCCTGCGACTGACCGCCTTTGACGGGGAGTTGACCTCCGCGGACGACGTGAGCGTTCATGTGACCGGGGACGACGTGAGCGCCTGGAAGCAAAAGTATTTCTCGCCCGCCGAATTGGCGAATTCAGCCGTGAGCGGCGACACCGCCGATCCGGACGGCGACGGCTCGACCAATTACGGGGAATATCTGGCGGGCACCAACCCGCGTGACAACGCCAGCCGTCTCGGCATTGATTCGGCGCGCGTGGACAACACCGGCACGCTGCGGTTGCGCGTCGCCACG
>CAZMLP010000377.1:0-1600 GCA_964566745.1 uncultured Verrucomicrobiota bacterium
GGACGAATGACCGAGCGGCCACGGGTGACGGACGTCCTCGGGAGCGCGGACATCACGGGCGGTGACAACCGCGCGCTGCAAGCGGCGGTGGATTACGTGGCCAGCCTGGGCGGCGGCGTGGTGGAGATCGGCGCCGGCGAGTATCTCATGCGCGACTCGCTTCACTTACGCGCGAGGGTGACGGTGCGCGGCCAGGGCGACAAGACCGTGCTGCGCAAGACGAAGGCGGCGGTCTCACCGCTCGAACTGGACGGCGACTACGGCGAGGAGCAGATCACGGTGAGGAACCCGGCGGGATTCGCGGTCGGCGACGGCGTGACGATTTGGGACAAGAACTCGGGCGGTTTTCACACCACAGTGGCACGCATCACCGGACGCAACGGAAACACTTTTTCGATCAGCCTGCCGCTGAACGCGGATTGCATGGCGGCGGACGGCGCGCAAGCCGCGACGACCTTTCCGGTGATCAGCGGATAGTTCCTCGAGGGGGTGCGGATCGAGAATCTCGCGGTGGAAGGGGACAAGGGGGAGAATCCTTACCTGACCGGTTGCCGCGGCGGCGGGATTTTCCTCTATCGCTGCCCCGGCGCGGTCATGGAGCACTGCGCCACGCGGAACTTCAATGGCGACGGCATCAGCTTTCAACAGAGCAACGACGCTCAGGTGTTGAACTGCGTGAGCGAGGGGAACGCCTCGCTGGGGTTTCATCCGGGGAGCGGCTCGCAGCGGCCGCTGGTGCGCGGTTGCGTGGCGCGGAACAACGGCGAGGACGGCCTGTTCCTCTGCTGGCGGGTGAAGAACGGCTTGTTCGAGGACAATGTGCTGGAAGGCAACGGGAGGTTCGGCATCTCCATTGGACACAAAGACACCGACAATCTGATCCGCCGCAACAAAGTTTTGGGCAACCACGAGGACGGCATCTTCTTTCGCAATGAGTCGGCGGGCATGGCGGGCCACCGGAATCGTGTCGAGGAGAACACCATTGAAAACAATGGCGTGGGCCGCGACGCGGCGGGCATCCGTGTGCGCGGCGAGACGCGTGATTTGGTCCTGAAGAACAACACCATTCGCGACACCCGGACCGGCGCGGATCGCAAGCAGGTCTCGGGCATCAAGCTCGACGAGCAAGTCGGCCCGGTGACATTGACGGACAACCGGATCGAGGCCGCCAATTCGGTGGACGACCGCCGGAAGGAGAAGTGATGAACCCGCGCCTGCCCGCCAGGTGGAGGATTTCCGCCCGGCACACCGGAGTTCCATCACCAGTGAGGGCGGCGAAGCCGGCAATTTATTGGTAGTCTCTGGCAAAATTGGTGCATCGCCACTCGCAACCTCCCGGCAAGCTTGGTTGTCATGAGCACAATGGCCATTGAGGCGGTATTTCATCCGTCGGATTTTTCACCTGGCGACGAGGCGGCTTTCGCCCACGCGCTGCGCGTGGCCATCGCGGCCCGCGCCGAGCTGGCGTTAATGCATGTGGACGAGCCGGAAGCCCACGAGCATTGGTCCTCGTTTCCCGGCGTGCGGGACACGCTCCGGCGTTGGGGCATCCATCCTGGCGAGGCAAACGAGGCCGGGGCTTGCGCGGGAAACCATTTCC
>CAZMLP010000378.1:0-6610 GCA_964566745.1 uncultured Verrucomicrobiota bacterium
ATGGCCTTCCGCATCGACCCGGAGCAACCGCCAGAGACCGCCTTCACCCGGACGGAAAGAGAATTGCTAGACAGGTTGATCGGCTTTGGTCCGGGCGACGAGGGATGCCAGCGATGCCTGGGCCACTACTTGATAAAAGTAGCCCAGTTGGGCGGTAACCTGGCGCGGGCCTCTGATGGTCCACCGGGCAACACGGTCATGTGGCGTGGAATCTCCCGCCTAACCGACATCCATCTCGGCTACCTCCTGGCCAAAGGAGATGTGGGTAATTGAAAGCTTGGCGTTACGCTTACGGGGCACCGGTGGATGAGGGATGCGTAGATGCCGTAGGTTGGGCAGCTATGGCATCTACGACTGCGGCTGGATCGGCGACCGCTATGGCGGGGGGCTCGGTCTCGGGAGGTTTGCTCAAAATGGACGCGCGTGGCCGGGTGCGTACCTCGCGGGAACGGCGGCAGGCGATTCTCGCCGAGTTCGACCGGATCGATGGAAACTGCTCTCCAATTTACCGGTCCATTCGCTGGCCGACGCCTTGGAAAAGATCGGGTGCTACGCGTTGCGGTGGAAAATCGAGACCTTCCACAAGATCCTCAAATCCGGTTGCCTGGCTGGGCGGTCCAAGCTGCGCACCAGGGAGCGGCCGCCTCGGCAGCTCTTCTAATATGAGTCGGAACCGTTTACTGGCGGCACACCGTCGAGCCGAATTTAGAACGGCCGATTTTTAACCGTCTCACGCCTATTCGGCCTCAAAATTGCGTGAAGCGTTGGTATTTACACTTCCCTTCACAGTCAGCCACGCAGGCTGCGAACCGCGATCCACGCCGATATCGAAGCCCACCTTGGCAAAGACTGCTCCATTTCTGCTTTTAAGAAAGAAATACCGCTGGATGCCATCCTGCCATTGAGGATCGTCTGCGGCGAAAGTTTCGCTAATTTCCCGCTTATAGCCGCCCTCGGGCAGTTCAAAAGCTTTCGACATATCTGAATAGGTGGTCGGAATTACTCCACCCTCCTCGACAATCAATGAATATCCCCACGCATAACGCCGGGGAGTGCCATCGGGATAATTTTGTTTGCTCAAGCCGAGTTTCAGATCAAATGCGCTTGTCGCGCCGCCCAAGTCTACCAAACTGATTCTCTCGGGCTCTTGGTTCATCACCAGCCGCAAGTGCTTTTCTATTTTAACCAGTGGCTCGGCGCCTTTTAGGCGCCACATATTCACGGCAATTCTGTGCTCGCGATCGGAAAACGGCGGCTTTTCGAAAAAATACTTGAACGTCACCGAGTACGGAGAACCCCGGTAACCCTTGGTGTCGGGCTGCAAACTCAAAACCATACCGCGTTCGCCGACGATGTCGAACTCACCCGCCGCGTTGGCGGAAATCAGAGAGCCTTCCGCGCCATTGCTTCTGTCGCCGTTTGCATTCAACAAAAAATAACGAACTTTCCCGTTTTCGACGGGTTTGCCGTCTTGGTCGCGCAAAATGCCGTAGAAGTCGATGCGACTCCGAGCCATGGCATCCGCAATTACTTCTCCCAAATCTGCCTTTCCCGGCGAGGCCCCCGGACTCGCATTGCTTTGCGCCCCTTTCACCTCTTCTGAAATTTGTGCATTGCCAATGGGCGCTTCTGCCTTGGGAATTCCTTCCTGAGAGTGTCTGAAAGCAACACTCGGGTCCGTTCCAGAGGATTTCTTCCCAGGCATCACTAGTGAGTCTCTTTCAAATAAAGCAGAATCTAGCGCAGGCAACCGCAGTTCGCGAGATTGCCCAAACTTTAGAAACAAAACAGCCGATGCCACGGCCAGCGCCAACGCGCTTGGAGCGAGCACTTTTCCTCTCACAATGAAATTGGAAATTATTGCAGGCGAAATTCCGGGGAATGTTTTGATCTTTAGATTTTGCGTCGCCAGAAATACACGCAGGCGATCAAAATCGCACCGGTTCCGATAACCAGTGCTCCCCAAGCGGCTAGCGAAATGCACTGTTCATGAGGGGAAACTTTGCCGCTTTTGGACCGTGCAAGCGCTTCTTGCTCCAATATCCACCGCCGCAATTCTTTTTTGTCGATGGAATCCGTGATTCGGCCGGTCACTTCGCCGCCACCCACCGGAGCGGGCAGGACCATGCCTTTTGCTGCCAGTGCCCTTTGCAGATCGGTTTCGCGAATCCAGTCGACTACTACTCTCCCATCCTCCAACGACTGAATCATGTAGCGTCCAACTTTGCCGTCCTCGCGCACGGGTTTGCTTCGCAAAAACAAAATCCGGGCCGGGCCGAAAAGGCGTAAATTATTTGTGACAATTAAGTAGGCAGATTGAACCGTTCCCATCCCCCACTTTGTCGACAGGTAATTAAGCTTTCCCAAGTCTATCAGTTTACCGACATCTTCCCATTCATCCGGAAAAGTATTGGTATGCGTTTGGGCAAAAAAATCCGTAGCTTCTCGGATTCTGCTGACGACTTGCCTCTCCGGTCCCTGCACATCTCTCGGCTGGCATCCCAGCCAACTAGCCGCAATGGCCAGCGCAATTACTTTTGTTACAAGAGATTTCATGGCGCCCCTGAAGCCCAACTCCTCGCCTTTCTGAACCTCAATATGGTGCTGGCTGAAAAGCCTTTGTCGATATCATCCGCCCCTTTTGTCATTATACGTTCCTCCGCATGATCCGCACTTTCGAACTGCCCACCCGGACCGTGCCCGATTTCATGGGCAATCGTGCCTAATAGCTCCCCGTATATTGAATTTTGCGGATGAGAAAAAGTGCTTGGGTCATTAGGAGTGACTGTGAATGAGCTCATGACTGCGTCACGAATCGGCTCTAAATAAACGGCGCTATAGCCAAGGCCACTGTGTGTCGCCAGGTCTTTTGGTGTCCCCCCTCCATAAACATCTTCCGAATTTGGATCTTTGTCCACCACTTCTGGTTGATAACCGAAAGTTACCGTATGTGCCCAAAATAAAGGGGTGTCTTGAAGATCTTTAGCATCATCAAAAACACTCACATAACCAATTCCGACAGGGTCCTTATTAAGCAAAAAGGGAATGGAACGGCGGGGATTCCAACCGCTGACGACATTTGCATCTAGTATCTTGATAAAAGCAGGAGAAAATACTGCAGTTAGCCCCGGTTTGTGCATGATTGGGGGATTTTGCGTGGTGGTGCCATTCAGCACAAGCGAGGAAATTCCGTCCGCCGGCAAAGCCGGTAAATGAAGTTCGGCAACCCACTGATCATCGTCGTCTTTTGCCTCAAAAGTGTGCCCCTTGAATTGATCCGGCAAAGCATTGCCGGTTTGGACAATATAATAGTCCCGGTATCGAACGGGCGACAAACCAATACTAACCGGCTCATAGTCGTTACCTATTATGGGCAGGGTTCCCGAATATCCCCCAACTGTCATTGTGCCATTCTCAAACTGGTCCGCTTGCATCGGCAACGAGGTCAATGCGCCGAAGAATACGCAAGAATGAATATCTGGAAAAGCCGGTTTAATGTAGGCAACGGTTCCCGTTTGCGAATTCTTTTCCGGGCCGGTGGTCGGAACCGCTGCCATCGAGTCAAACTCAATGGCCAAGGTCCGCCAGACGGTTAACATGGGGGAAATCTTTCCGTTGAAGGTACCAACTTGGGAGCCATCCGCAGGCACATACATGCTTCCGGCGGGATTAGACACCTGCAAATCGGACAAACCGTTGTCGGAAAACAAACTCACGGCCACACGATAATTGTTGCCGGGCTGCATTCCAACTTGGAATTCGACCAACGCCTCGCCATTGGCGTCCAAATTTATTGAATAAACGGGTAAGTTCAGCGTGTTGGCCACGAAACGCCCAGCCTTGGGCGTTTGAACATAGTCCGGGAGATTGTCGTCGCCACTTTTCCCGTTGGTATCAATTACTTGGCTACTGTCGAAACTCTCTGGCGTGATGTCATCCACATCGAATGATTTCAGGTAGATCGTTCTATTCGGCAAAGGGGGCAGAGGCGTGACCCTAACCTTGAGCAGTGCCGTGTTACGATACAAGGATTGGGAGGCTTCGCTCGGATTCTTGGAACCGACAAAAATGCGCTGCCCTCCTCCAGGCAAGGGCTTGCCGGTAACCAAGTCCGTGTTGTCTTCTATAGGTGGATTGGCCGAATTGGGGGGGACAGCGCTTTTCGCCTGCCATGTGAGCTCGATTTTCGGAACAATCAAGGTGGCTTGTTTGCTGGCCATGGCAGTGCCGTCCCAAGTCTTTTGGCTGCCAAGCAATCCCTGGGGATCATTGACAATCACGGTGGGGCGGTTGCCGACGGCTTGGAGCACCTGGGCGGTGTATTTTGCGGTATTCTGGGTTGGGCCGGCCGTTAAACCGTTTGGCCGAGCTGGCGCCATGTCACGAATGAATTGCGAAACACGGATATCGTAGGATTGCCCTTTTTTGAAACGAAAGATTTTTTCCATTGTGCCTTGGGTCAAGGTCGTTTGATTCCAGTGCCGAACATCCCCAACCTTCAGCACGCTTGTGTGACAGAAGGCGCAATTTCCGCTAACGGTTTTCCCAGTATCTCCCACCACCAATTTAACGTCCTCAAACTCATCGGTCGAAGATGACCCTTGGCGGCTTTGGCGGTAGTCCTTCACGCCGTCCCCGTCGGTGTCCGCCGAATTGGGATCGGTCCCAGAGGCAAACTCCTCTTTCAGGTTCAGTCCGTCTTTGTCCGTGTCCAACGTGGTGTCATCTGCGACAAGCGGGTTCAGCCCATGACTCCACTCATAATGGTCAGGCAACCCGTCGCCGTCCGTGTCCTGGTCCGGCAAGAGATCAGGATTGTCACTCGCGCTACGGACGAACACGGTCCGCTGCCAAGCCGAACCGGGGGACAGAGTCGGTTGGGTGGGGTCAATTGAAGCCGACACAAGTTGCCATCCTGCGGGGTCCGAGGGCACCGTCACAGTGAATTCGGTGGACGAATTGTTCTGCGGAATTGTAATTGTCACAGGATTATCCACGGCATACGTCTGTCCTGAATAGATTATGGGGACGGAGAAGTGAACTTGGGCATACAAGGTGCTGGTCGGAAGATAAACAGGGCGCGCGAGTTTAAACTTGACTGGCGTTCCGCCAAAAACCCCCTCGCTTTGCTCCACTTGCAGATCGACATAGTGGTTGGCAGGCAGGAAACGGATCAATTTGCCGCCACTTTGAAATAAATCCCCTATTTCCACCAATGCGGCTTGGCTTTCATCGGTGATGCTGGAGCTGTCAAAAGGTGCAACATAAAGAGTCGCCGTGGTCGCATTTGCAGCAAAGACAATACTGCCCGTTTGAGGATCAAAATCTCCAGTTACCCGGAAAAGGTTCAGCGGTGATTCTGTCGATTCGGGCCATTTATAGATTTGAATCGGAAAACTTGCCGCCGTGCTGGAAATCCCAGGTCGCCAGTAAGTCCCAGTTCGCCAGACTTTGATGACACCGGGCGAATTGACGGTTCCAGAGGCCGTGTACATCCCCGTGACTTTGAGCACGTCCCAATCATACTGGATGGTGGTCTTGTCATCCAAATACACCGTCGCGGAATTGGCGGCGCCGATGTCGTAGTCATCGCTGCCGGCCAGCGTGACCACAATGGTTTCCATGGCTTCCATCAAGTCATCATCGCGCGGAGCGACTGTAACGGTTTTGGTGTTCGCGCCCACGGGAATGACCACCGAACCCGACAACGCCACATAGTCGCTGCCGGGAGTGGCATCGCCGCCCACGTTATAATTTACCGTGAGCGCCGCGCTGGTGGGACCGGTCCTTGAAAAGGTCAAGATGCCAGGTTTCAATCCCGCTTCCCGCGCATCCGAGTCCGTGCCGGTAGCGGTCACCGTTACAACGGGCAGATCGGTTTGTTTAATAGTCACGGTGGCTTGGCCACTACCCAACGTGTAGGCCGCGTTGGCAGGGATGGTAACTATCACGGTCTCGTCAGGGTCAGGGATAGTGTCTTGAATGGGGGTAACGGCGATGGTCTTCGTCCCCTCACCAATGTCAAAAGTTATTGTGGATGGAAAGGATTGGTAATCGGTACCGGCCGTAGCTGTGCCTGTGATGTTCAGCGTCAACGTCAGGGGGTCACTCCGCGATCCACTACGAGTGATGGTGAACTCTCCGGGAGACTGGGTCTCCTCATCGGCGGTGGGATTTGACGCCACAATTGAGACAGTCGGCTTGTCGTTGTCGGCAATTGTCACCGTGGCAGAGGTCGTCTGGCCCCAAGCGTAACGAAGACTGGCCCCTAGTGATATTTCGAGAGTGCGAGTACCCTCATATTCCGTGTCGTCGATTGGGCGAATCACAATGTCCACAAAGCTTTGATTAACCGCAAAATCGAGCTGACCGCTCAAAGTTTGATAGTCCACTCCATTACGGGCCGAGCCGCGCAACGAGTATTTTACTGTGACCGCTTGGGTCATTCCTCCCGTACGAGTCACCCGGACCGTGGCCGTATCAGTTCCCGGTTCCGACGCAGAGCCATCAATGGTCGTCATCGTGAAAACGGGACGCGGATCGGCGACGAATGGGTTCATGCCCAATAGCATCTCCTCAAAATTGGTATACCCGTCGCCATCGGGATCCT
>CAZMLP010000379.1:0-1829 GCA_964566745.1 uncultured Verrucomicrobiota bacterium
CGGCTTGGGCCCATTTTTCCGGCGACGACAAAGCTTCACTCATCCGGCCAGTTTGCACCGCCCGTTTTGGCGTACCAGTGCAAAATGACCACCCCAATTTGTGGGTAATGATAAGGCTTGAAAGGCGTGGCTACCTTCGTATCGTCACTCCGTGACGGCTGGCCGCTCACCCTGGAGGGGGGGAGAAGGTAACCGGTGGCAAGTTCGCGCAGCGAGCGTAGACGCCGGAAACAGCGCCCGAATCACCCCGCGCCCGGGAGGCGACGCATGAAAATAATGGTGATGCAAGGCACGGGTTGTTCTCAAGCATTTGATTCAATTGTCGAATTTGTCATGCGGCCCTGCCGGGACGCCATCCGATGAATGACTTGATTCCGGGGGGTGCGCCCGAAAACGGGCTTCCCACCGGCTACCTTCATTCGTGCCTCCGGCACGGTCTTGGCAAACGACCTGTTGGCGGCTGGCCGATAGAAAACTCCGTTCTACGATCTGGTCCATGCTTGAAAGCCGTGGCTAACGATGGCGCACCTACGTGCTGGGGCGCACTCCGTCGGTCCGCAAGCCTTTCGGCGTTGAATTGGGCCAAGTGGAAAACAGAACAGCAGAGAACAAGGACCGCTTCGCGGCTCCATTTTGCCCCGCCGGCTTTAGGAGGCAGGTCAGAGGCCTGCGCCATCCGAAGGCAGAACCACTCCTCTTTCATCGGCGGATTGCGCGATGATTCTTTTCAAGGCTACTCTCGGCGCGTGAGCAAGAACCGGCTTGAGGCGTTCAGTGACGGGGTGCTGGCGATCATTATTACGATCATGGTCCTGGAGTTGAAGGCGCCGCATGGCGTTGAGGTGGAGGCGTTGAAGCCTCTGCTGCCGGTCCTTTTGAGCTATGTGCTCAGTTTTCTCTACGTCGCCATTTACTGGAACAACCATCATCATCTTCTGCACACGGTGAAGCGGGTGAGCGGCGGCATTCTCTGGGCAAACATGAATTTGCTCTTCTGGCTGTCGCTTCTGCCGGTGGCAACCGCGTGGGTGGATGAAAACCATGTGGCGCCCTTGCCCACTGCCTTGTATGGGGGGGTGCTGTTGATGGCCGCCGTCGCCTACTTCATTTTGCAGCGCGCCATCATCGCCAAACATGGGCGCGATTCATTGCTGGCCGGGGCAATTGGCGGGGATTGGAAGGGAAAGATCTCGCCCGTCCTTTATTTTTTGGCGATCCCCTCGTCGTTCGTTCATCCGTGGATTGCCAACGCGATCTATGTTTTAGTGGCTCTCTTATGGCTGGTGCCCGACAGGCGGATTGAGCGCACGCTGGAGAAGCAGGAGGAGTAATGGTCGCGGCGGTATATCGTCCGGGATGCCAGTTTGATTCTCTTGCCCCTTGGAGTCTGTCTGAAAATTCCCGGCAGGCCCGCTGGGGATTTTGGCTTTGGCCGAGGCGGCGAGGCCGGAGCAAAAGCACTCATTTCGCGCTGGCTTCCAAATCCTTTCCCTCATTCGCCGCATCGCCACTGACCGGATTCGCGCGCGCCACCATTCCATTTGCAAATCGCACTTGATAGATCGAGTGGCGGGCGTCCGGCTCGGGGTAATCCGTGCTAATGAATTGCGCGCCGCTGGCAAACGCCTTTTCACGCCGGCCGGTGTCGTTCGCCTTGCCTTCCTGGAGATCGGCGTCGGCGCGAGTCCGCACCAGGAAGCCGGCTTTCACCAATTTTTGAATCTTGGCGAAATCCTGCACGGGATCATTGATTTTCATCCACGCGGCGGCGGCGTTGGTTTCAGCGACGCTCGCGAACATCACGCGTCCTTGAAGGGCAGGGTGGCCTT
>CAZMLP010000380.1:0-3782 GCA_964566745.1 uncultured Verrucomicrobiota bacterium
TTTCAACTGGAGAAAACGGGCGCGCTGGGCCAGGCATGGCAGGCCAGCGGCCTGGTTCCGCAAGTTTCCGGCACGCAGCGCACGGTGGATGTCCCGGTGACAGACGCCGCGCAGTTCTTTCGCCTGCGGCAATTGACAGCCGCGACGTTGACGATCGAGGCCACCTCGCCCAGCCAGGGCGAAACCGGCGTGGCGGTGACGCGGGAGACGATCATTCGATTGAATGCCGCGCTGGCAGACGGCACAGCAATCAACACCAACACCCTCCAGGCCGTCGCGGGCGGGCGGAGGATTTTGTCCCGTGTGGAATTGGGTCAAGACCGGCGCAAGGCCACGTTGTTTTATCTGGAACCGTTGCCAGGGGATGCCCATGTGGACGTCAGCTTTGACGGCACGGGCTTGTTCGACGAATTCAACCGGCCGGTTGATCTCGACGGCGACGGCATTCCCGGCGGCACCGCGCACTTGTTGTTCGACACACTGTCCACGACCTCCGTGTCCACCACGGCCATCCACGGCCGGGTGTTCGCCGCGGAGAGGAATCCGGACGGGAGCAACCGCCCCCTGCGCAACGTCACCATCACGGTGGATGGCAAGGAGGAATCACTGCGCGCCACCACGGACGCGAATGGATACTTCAATTTGCAGCCATGCCCCGCCGGTCGCTTTTTTGTGGCGGTGGATGGCCGGACGGCCGACGGCAGCGAATGGCCGGGAGGAGCTTATTATCCGTTCGTGGGCAAGGCTTGGGAGGCGGCTCCCGGACGGACGAACAATCTGGCGGGCGGTTCCGGGGTGATTTACCTGCCGCACATCCAGGCGGAAACATTGAAACCGGTGAGCATGACAGCGGCGACGAGAATCACCTTCGCCCCTTCGGTGCTGGCGACGAACCCCGCGCTGGCCGGGGTTGAAATCATGGTGCCGGCGAACTCGCTTTATTCGGACAGCGGCGTGCGCGGCGGAATGGTGGGCATTGCCCCGGTGCCGCCCGACCGCCTCCCCGAACCGCTGCCTCCGGGCCTTAGTCTGCCATTGGTCATCACCATTCAGACGGACGGTCCGAGCAATTTCGACCAGCCCGTGCCGGTGAGATTCCCCAACCTGCCGGACCCGGTGACCGGGATCAAGCTGGGCCCCGGCGGAAAGACGGTGTTGTGGAGTTTCAACCACGACACCGGACGCTGGGAGCCGCAAGGATCCATGACCATCAGCGCGGACGGAAATTTTGCCGTGACCGACCCGGGAGTGGGCGTGCGCCAGCCAGGCTGGCACGGCGCGGGCGCGGGCGGTCCCGGTGGCGGCCCGAGCGGCCCGGGGCCGGGTCCGCGAAAAGATTGCGAGGACAAAAACGCGAACGGCTTTTGCGACGAGGACGACGAGAAGCGGTGCGAGACCGACAAGTTGAAGACCATTTTCTCCGGAGTGGACACGGTCATCGGATTTGTCCCTCAACCCGACATGGGGCCACTCGGCAGTTGCGTGACGGCGGCCGGCCAGAGTTCCTCACAGGGCATTCGCGACTGCGCCATTGACCCGTCTGGTTGCAAGGAGACCGTCGCGCTCAAGATTCTGGACTTCTCCATTGATTGCGGCCTCAGCTTCGTGCCGACGTCGGCGGAGTTCAAGGAGGCGGTCAAGTGGATCAAGCGGGTGAAAGGTTTGTTCGATGTCGGGCTGGCCTACGCGAACTGGCAGTTGTGCAAAAACGCGGGGCCGGGGCCGGGACCCGCGAACGCAATACGACCGGCCGCAGTAGTCGGAGGTTTCCAAACGCGCGGCAACCCATTCCTGCAGCAGTATGAGATGGAAAACCGGCTGCACCGCTTTATCGAACTGACCTACGGCAATGCGCGTTGGGCGGAAATTGACCCGACGGAGTGGGCGCTGCCCGCCGCCATTATGGCGCAAATCAAGGTCGCGACGCAGCCCGGTTCCGACGGTGGCAAGTCAATCACCCCGGCGGAACGGGGCGTCATCCTCGCGTTGCGGCGTCCGCTCTTGATCGAAACGGAGGACGTCGAGGCGCTGATCGACCGCATGGAAAAACTGGTCGGCAACCAGACACCGGCCGAGGGGGAACTGGACTTGCCCCAGCTCCAGCAAGCCGCCGACGGCCTGCTGGCAATTCTCGCGGAGGTGAAGGAAGACGGCTGGGAGCGTGTCTTCGACGGCTGGACCCGCGGCGCGGCAATTCTGGCCTCCCTCTCCCAGACCGGAGACGTGGCCGGGGCGGCGGCGCCGGCCTCCGCAGGCGCCAATGCCGCGCCAATCCAGCCCGCCGCAACCGCCGTGAGCGCCATGCCCGCGCGAGCCCTTTATTACCGAATGATCGACTTGCGATCGGGCTTCGAGCGGCACGGGCGCCTCAATTCCCAAGGTTTGTTCGATGGAATCATCCTTCCTCCCTCCACGCCTCACGTCGTGATCTATTTTGACGCCGAGACCGGTCGCTCTGGTGTTGCCTACTTCACCTCCCAGCCGGGAGGACTGACCATTATTCCGGGAGCCCAAATGGCGCGCCCACCGGGAATCCCGGACACGGACGGCGATGGATTGTCGGACGTGGCGGAAGCGGCGCTGGGCACTTCCAGCTCTGAGGTGGACAGCGACGGGGACGGCGTTTCTGACGGGGCCGAAATAGCCAACGGCACGAACCCCGTTGACAACGAACCCCTCAGCTCTGGGGTGGTTGCCACGCGCGACACTCCCGGATCGGCGATGGAAATTGACACAGTGAATGACCTGGCGGTGGTGGCGGATTCCGGCTCCGGACTGGCGGTCTTCGACGTCTCCAAGCCGTTGGCGCCCGTTTTGGTTGGCGAATTCGATCTGGATCGCACCCTTGCCGCCGTCGCGACCGCGGGAGATTACGTGGTGGCGGGGCCGGGGACGTCGAGCATCGCCACAGCGCGTGTCTATGTGTTCAAACTCCAGGCGGCCGGCACCCTCTCTGCGGCCGGCAACCTCTCGGTGGGCGCGGTCGTCGATACTTTGGTGGCGGCAGGCCGGTTTGCCTACATGCCCGGAAGGTCCGCGAGCAACCCCACCTTGGCGGTGGTCGCTCTGGCCGGTCCGGTGCTCGTGCGGCACGTTCCCATCCCCGGCACACAGATGGTCGGGGCTTTGGCGATCGACGGGGATATCCTCTGGGCTTTGACCTCAGAGCGGCTGTTAAGCTTCCGCATCGCAGGCGATAATCTGCAACCGCTCGGAGCACTGGCGATGGGCGCCCTGAGCAACCCGGCGCTCGCGGCTGGAAACGGCCGCGTTTATGCGGGCGACGCCCAAGGATTCCGGGTGGTGGACGGATCCAATCCGGCCACGCCAACTTTGCTTTACGCGCCGCCCGTTGCGCAGCCGGCCATTCGTGATCTGGCCCTGAACGGGAGTGGATTGGCCGTTCCGGTGATCGCCCAAGGTCTGGCTGTTTATGACGTGCGCAACGACCGCTCCACCAACTTCCTCACCTCTTTTCCGCTGCCAGGATCATCGCGTGCCGTGGCTGTTCATCGGGGCTATGCCCTGGTGACGGATGACAACTCCGGCCTCGCGGTCGTGAATTACCTCGCGGCGGACCGGGGAAAGATTCCCCCGACCATCACGCTCCGCCCCTTCGTTTCGCACCCGCCTGGCGGGCAGGAGGCAGGAGCGGCCTTTTATGTGGGAACCACGACGAGCGACGATGTGCAGGTGCGCGACGTGGAATTCCACATGGACGGTGTCTTGGTGGCTCGCAGCGGGAAGTTCCCCTTCGCGGCGACGTTGAGGGCTCCTCCCTT
>CAZMLP010000381.1:0-3774 GCA_964566745.1 uncultured Verrucomicrobiota bacterium
ACCTCGATGTCATAGGTCTTGGCGCTCGCGAAGCCCATGTCTCCGGTGCACAACTGGATGACGCGGTAATGCAAGCCAAGCAGTTGGAGAACTTTTTCGGCGTTCGCGACCATCGCTTCCAACTCGTCATAGCCGGTCTCGGGCCTCACGATTTTGATCAACTCGACCTTGTCGAACTGGTGGACGCGAATCATCCCGCGTGTGCCAAGTCCCGCCGCGCCCGCCTCGGCGCGAAAGCAGGGACTGTAAGCCACGTAACGAACCGGGAGGTCCGCCTCCCTCAAAATCTCCTCGCGATGAATGTTCGCGACCGGCGCCTCGGCAGTGGGCAGCAAATAGAGTTTGCCCATCGTGCTCGTGTCCTGGCCCTCCTGCACCGCGTAAGCCTGGTCCATGAATTTGGGAAATTGGCCGACGCCCGTCATGCAATGCGCGCCAATGACGTACGGGGGTGACACCTCGGTGTAGCCATGCTCGCCGGTGTGCAACTCCAGCAAAAACTGGATCAACGCCCGCTCCAGTTTGGCGCCCCAATTGGTGTAGAGCAGAAACCCGCTGCCCGATATTTTTGCGCCGCGCGCAAAATCGATCAGCTTGAGTTGCTCGCACAACTCAACATGCGGCTTGGGTTGAAAAGCGAACGACGGCTTCTCACCCCGCACGCGAATCACCGGGTTGTCCTCGGCTGTCTTGCCCAAGGCCACGGACTCGTGGGGGAGGTTCGGCAGGCGCAGCAGGATTTGGTTTAATTCCTCCTCGACGGTCGCCACGCGGCTGTCCAACGCGGCAATCTGGTCGCCCAACTGGCGGGTCTCCGCCTTTTTGGCCTCGGCCTCGGCGAGTTTCTTTTGGCCCATTAACGCGCCAATCTCCTTCGAAACACGGTTCCGCAACGCCTTGAGTTGCTCCACTTCCGCAAGGGCGCTGCGCCGCCGCTCGTCCAAGGCGAGGATCTCGGTGATCTTGTGCTCGTCCCCTGCCCCGCGCGCCGCGAGCCGGTTGCGCGCAAAATCCGGCTTCTCCCGGATGATTTTGATATCCAGCATCGGCGCATTATAGAAATGCCCCCCGGCCCGGCAAGGACGAAGCCCGCCCTCCGGATTTGCCAGTGCTTTCCACGGATCGCCACCACTCCAACCGGCTGGCTCGCCGAGCAAGGGCGTTCATCGCCCATTGCGGCTTGCCCCGGATTCTCTGGCCCGCATACTGCGACCCGTGATGCCAATTTCCTCAACTAGCGCGATTGCGGGACGGGTGGAATCGCTTCATTTGCATCCGGACGACTCGGATCAGCCAATGGTCCCGGTGACCGAGATCGAGGTAATCATCGACAAGGGAATTCTTGGCAACCGCCGTTATTTTAACCGCCGCAGTTCCTCCACTGGCCTGCCGACGAAACGGCAAGTCAGCCTGATCGAGCGGGAGCAGATCGCGGAGCACTCTGCCACGTTGGGTCTGGAATCCATTCCTCCCGGCGTAGTCCGTTCCAACATCGAAACCGCCGGCATTGCCCTTCTTCCGCTGCTGGGCAGAACGGTAATGATTGGCGAGGCAGTTCTTCGGTTTGAAATTCCCCGGGACCCTTGCCACAAGATGGATCAAATCTGCGACGGGTTGCGGCACTTGATGGAGGACAACCGGCAGGGGGTTCTGGCAACCGTGGTGACTTCCGGAAAAATTCGTGTCGGAGACAAAATTTATCTGGTCACGGAGTCTCCACCGTAAAAGCGAACCGGCCGGGCTCGAAAACGAACTTTGACCACCCCAGTTGTGCTGGCTTTCATCACAGGCCAGGCAGCCGGGATGCCTGTCAAACAGGACCCTTTGTTTCTCCCAGCGGCTCGCGCTTGCCCAAAAGCGGCGGTTTGTTTTCGTTATCGGTTCGGTCCGAGGCGAGGCCAAAGCCGGCTCGGGACAAAAAAAACGCCCCGGTCAACACCGGGGCGCCTTCAGGAAAAACTCGAATTACTTGCTGCCGAGGATCGCGTCCTTCGCGGCCTTGGCCACGCGGAACTTCACGACCTTCTTGGCCGGAATGTTGATCTGCTCGCCAGTCGCCGGATTGCGGCCAACACGCGCCTTGCGGTTCACCAGCACCAGCTTGCCGATGCCCGGCAGCGTGAAGGTGTTCTTGGCCTGCTTGTAAGCAAGGGCCGCGAGGAGGTCCAGGATTTCGGCGCCCTGCTTCTTGGTGATGCCAGTTTTGTCGGCGATCTCGGCGGCGATCTGGGATTTGGAGAGTGCTTTTGCCATAATGTTTCTTTGTATGTGTTGGTAAGGTAAGTCAACGGACTTGGGCGTATTAAAACCGTTCAACCCTTTGGCGCAAGGGAAAAAATCATGTCCGACCCGTGAAAAACCCCCGGTTTCACAGGGGCTTTTGAGTGTTAAGCTTGACTTGAAAACGCTTTCCCACAACATCCGGTGATCGATGGCCAGCCTGTTTACCATCCACAGCGACTTCCGGTACGAGATCGTCCGCAAAATTTTTGAGGGCGGGATGGGGGTCGTTTACGAGGCCGAGCAACATGGCGCCCGGGATTTTGTCAAACGAATTGCCATCAAGGTGGTTCGCCAGAGTTACACCAACCAGCGGATGTTCATCGAGAACTTCGTCGGCGAGGCGAAGCTTGTGGCGGACCTGATCCACACTAACATCGTCCAGACCTACCATTTGGGCGAGGCGCGGGGGCTCTACTTTATCGCCATGGAGCTGATCCGCGGTGTGAATCTTGAGCAATTTACCCAGCGTTTGAGCGATGTGAACCGGGTCCTGCCGTCCGAACTGGCGGTGTTTATCACCAGCCGTATCGCGCGCGGCCTGGCCTACGCCCATGCCAAGCGCGACAAGGATGGTCGGCTGCTGGGCATCGTTCACCGCGACGTGAGCTACAAGAACATCATGATCGCCTTCGAGGGCGACGTGAAGCTCACGGACTTCGGCATCGCCAAGGCCAAGGGGTTCCTGCAAGACCAGGAGGGCGAGGTCGTCGCCGGCAAGGCGGATTTCATGAGTCCCGAGCAGGCGGACTTCCAGATCACGGATGGGCGCTCCGATCTTTTCTCCGCTGGCGTTGTGCTGGCCAACCTGTTGCTGGGCTACAATATTTTCAAGGGGCCAACCCCCGAGGACTCCCGGCAAAAAATCCTGTCCCTGCCGATCCCGGATTTTCGCACGCTCGATTCGCGCATTGACGACCGCCTCAATCAAATTCTGCACCGCGCCCTCTCGCGCGACATGAACGCGCGTTACCCGAAGGCGGACGAGATGCTTTACGACCTCGAGCATTTCATCTATCACAAAGGCTACGGACCGACGAACGAGACCCTGGGCAAGTTCATCCGGGATTTGTTTGACCAGGAGAACTCGCCCTCGCGTTCCACGAGCGGCGCCACTGACGTCCTGGAACACACGATTCGCATCGCGAACAAGGCGAGCTAAGTTTCCCCGATGAAAAGAGATTCTTCCGCGCGCGCGGTCACGCTCGGGCTGTTGCAGCACGCCTGCGCCTCCGATCCCGCGACCAATTTGGAAAAAACCCTCGCGCTCGCCAAACAAGCCGCCCGGCAAGGCGCGCAGATCATCTGCACCCAGGAGTTGTTCCGCTCCCAGTATTTTTGCCAGAACGAGGACCATGCCAATTTCAAACTGGCGGAGCCGATTCCCGGCCCAAGCACCAAGGCTTTCCAAGCCCTCGCCAAAAAGCATGGCGTGGTAATCGTCGCGTCCCTGTTTGAGCGGCGCGCCGCCGGATTGTATCACAACACTGCCGT
>CAZMLP010000382.1:0-5300 GCA_964566745.1 uncultured Verrucomicrobiota bacterium
GGTCGTTCGCAAGCTGTTGGAGCTTCTGTTCCAACGCAATCAGCACTTGCCCTGGAATGATTCCCCGAATACCGCCGCCATCGATGGAGAGGATGCGCATAAAGGTGTGAAAATTTGTTTAACCGCCTTGTCTTAAGAGAATGTCGATCGACAATAAGAGGAGAACCCCCGGAGTAAAGTGAAATCGATGGTGATAAATTGTGGCGAATGTGTGCCGCCCGCGCGCGGCCAAGGCCCGGGTTGCGCGGGCGGTTGATTTGCAGGTGGCGCTGCGTTGCCTGCCTGGCGGCATGGACGCGTTGAAAACGGGACGGCGCTGATGAGTGTTGATCGCTTGCAATCAACGCCTTCTATCACGCTAAAAGTTCTCCGGGCGTGCCTGCGACGGCTGGTCATCCCGGTCAAAACACCAAACCCGGCGGGCAAGCGCCGGTTTTTCTGGCGGGCATCATGCTTGTTATGAGCCGCTTATGAATAATAATATTAATTTATAAAAAACCGCTTGCGTTCTCCTGGTGTTTCAGGCAACTCTCTAAACATCAACTTGGAAAGGGAGGCGACAATGTGTCCAGCGCGCTCAGTCGGCGTTCCATTCAAGGCATCAGGTTGTTTCTTTGCCCTGCGGGAAATGGAGTCTTCCAATTTCAGGTTGGAAGCTCGCGCGTTCCCATGAAGGGATTGCGCGGACTGGCCCAATCACACTTACCGCCAAACACTTATGCCAACTGAAAAAGCCGATCCCAACAAACCATCCGGTGACTTGATTTCCAAGCTGGTTCCTGAACCCTCGACGCTTCCCGACCTGGCTCTTTTAACTGGATTCGTCGGCAAGGCGTGCGCCACAGGCGCAACCCGGCTCTATCTCACGCCGGACCTGAGCGCCTATTATGAGATTCCAGATGACGCCATCCTTCACCGGGAGGACGCGCCGCGGGGAAATTTTCCGTTGACCCAATCTTACCTTTGGATCAGGCGCGAAACGGAATTGACCCGGAGATCCCGCGGTCAGTCCGACACTAAGGCCAAGTTCCTCACGGGCGAGATTCAACAGCAAAATCAGGCCCTGGCTGCGGCCGCGCCGCTGGCCGGCCCGACTGGTGTCCAGCATTGCACTGCCGCCCCCGCTTATTGCGGGAATACCGCCTGGCATGGTTGCCCTGGCCCGGTGGTGGGACCGACCGGTGTTCAACATTGCACGGTCACTCCGGTTCACTGTGGCTATACCACTTGGCCGGGCTGCCTCATCGGGCCTACCGGGGTGCAATATTGCACTCAAGTTCCCGCTGTTTGTTATTAAGCCCCTTGAGCTGGCTGACCTGCCCGAAATTACGCGGCTTTTCGTTTCCCCTAACCACGACTCACAACTCCAGAATCCATAAAATATGAGCACTCAACTGCCAAACTGCATTCCGGCGACGCTTCATTGCACGCCGATTGAACCCTGTCCGACTTGGATCTGCGGCGTCGGCGCCGCGGCAGTGGGACCCACTGGTGTCCAGCACTGCACCGCCACACCGCCGGTTTGCGGCAACTCGGCCTGGCCTGGCTGTCCGCCTGTGGTTGGGCCGACAGGCGTCCAGCACTGCACCGCTTCACCACCCGTTTGCGGCAACACGGCTTGGCACGGCTGTCCGGGGCCTGTGCTGGGCCCGACGGGAGTTCAACATTGCACCGCCGCGCCACCCGTTTGTGGCAATACCGCCTGGCACGGTTGTCCCCCGGTCTTCGGACCGACAGGGGTTCAGCACTGCACCGCCGCGCCACCCGTTTGTGGCAACACGGCGTGGCCTGGTTGTCCTCCGGTCATTGGACCGACCGGTGTTCAGCATTGCACCGCCGCGCCGGCCGCTTGCGGCAATACCGCGTGGCACGGATGTCCCGGGGGCGGTTCTCCACCGCAAATCACGCTCGTCACATTTAACGGTTGCCCGCCTTCGCATGTGGGCAACTGCACTCATTGGTTTATTTGCCCGCCGGTTCCAAATGCGGGAACGGCCGCCACGGTTTGCACTCAAATCGGTTGTCTCCCCCATCCCACCCAATCGCCCGCGACGCTGTGCACCCAAGCCGGCTTTTGCCCGGGCGCGGAGGGGACCGTTCATCCCACCCTCTGGACGCAGATTGGTTGCGCGACCCACGTTGGCTGTGTGACGAACTCGCCCGCCACTCTGTGCACACAACCGAACCTCTGCCCCGGCGGAGCGGCTGGCGCCGCACCCGTGGCCGCCGCGGCGGCGCCACCGCAGACCCATGTGGCCTACACCAACTGTCCCCCGGCCACGGTCTGTCCACAACCCACCACGCTCTGCGCGCCGCCACCGCAAGGCGCGCCGGTTCCGGGCCCCACCCCCACAGCGACATTTTACCCGCATTGCGGCGCTTCTGTCCCTGTTCATTGCCCGACGGTAGTGCCGCCATTGTGCCCGACGCTGCTTCCGCACCTGTGCTTGTCCCAGCACCATCTGTGTCCGTCGCAGCCGCCGATATGTTTGCCGCAGGTCACTCATATCCCCTTTATTTGCGGTCACACACCAGTCGTTGCGTGCCAGGTCCTGACGATGGTTCCGTTGACCCCCACACCGGTGATAAATCCGGGAATCAATCAGGTGCGTGGCTTTTGAATGGGCTGAGGGCCAGTTCCGGGAGACCGCGACAGAATGCTTGAACGCGGACGGCCGCCCTTCCAGGGTGGCCGTCCTTTCTTGCGGAAGCAACTGACTCGGTCACTATCGATTTAGATAGATTATGCTCGCGGTTTTAATCGGGCTTTTGGCCAAATACTTCTTGAAGCGGCCGTTTAGCCATGAGAGTCTCTGACTAAGACAAAGAGGGCATGTTTCTAACCGTTTCCAACTTGGCGCATTATCTGATCGGCTCCGGTCGTATTTCCAGTGAATCGGTGGTCAGCGGCGATTTTTTGGCGATGGAGGCGGGACGGCGCAACCGGAATTATAAAGTCATGCGTCAGAAAGGCCCCGGCCTTTTCATCAAGCAAGTAAGCAGTCCCGATCCGCAAGCAATCACCACCCTGCAGCGCGAGGCGGTTTGTTACCAGATCGTCAGCTCCAACCCGGCTCTTGCCAGACTGGCGGCCCTCACGCCCAAGTATGTCGCCTACGACCCCAAACGGCATGTTCTCATCGTGGAGTTGCTCCCGGGTGAAGAGAGCCTGAACGCGCACCATAAACGCCTCGGTGAATTTCCCGTCGAGTTGGGCAGAACCTTGGGAAGGAGCCTCGGGGCGTGTCATTCAGAGGCAGGCCGTCTGTTTTTGGACCAGGCGCCACCTGCGGTGCTGCCCCGCCAGACACCCTGGATTCTTTCGTTCCACTCCAGCAATCCGGCCTCCATCGGGAGCCTGAGCGGTGGCAACCAGCAGCTTTGGAGTCTCTTGCGTCAATTCCCCGATTTCACACGGCACTTGGAAGAATTGCGCGCCGGGTGGTGTCACAACGCGCTGATCCACGGGGACATCAAGTGGGACAATTGCCTGGTTTATCAGGGACCAGACGGGAAGCCTGCCTTTCGCATCGTCGATTGGGAATTGGCGGATTTTGGCGACGCCGATTGGGACGCGGGGGCGATGCTGCAGGCGTATCTTGTTTACTGGATGCTCTCGCTGCCGCAACAGACCGGGACTTTTCCGGAGGAATGGATTCGCAAAAGCCCGGTTCAATTGGAGGCGATGCACCCTTCGATCCAGGCGTTCTGGAAAAGTTACGTCGGGGCGCGCGGCCTCGATCCATCCGCGGCGCGCACCGCGCTCCGCCGATGCGTGCAGTACTGCGCTGCGCGGATGGTTCAAACCGCTTACGAGCATCTGGCCTTTTCCCCGCAGGCAAGCGGCAGCGGGATTTTGCTGCTCCAAACCAGCTTGAACCTGCTTAGAGACCCGGAAGGGGCGACCCGAGAATTGTTTGGCTTGTGAATTATGTCCTTTGACCCCGAGGCGGAATTGGCGCCGGTGTTTGCGGCAACGCGTGTTGTTTCTCCAATGGCGTTTACGTTCGAGGACGGTCCCGTCATCCAAATGCAAACGGCCGATCCCGCGCCGCGCTGGCAGGCGCCGGTCGCGCAGGGAATTGGCGCAATGGTCCAGCCGCTCGCGACTCAGTATTACCAGCGATGTTACCTGCGCCCGGCGACTGGGGGACAACCGTTTTCTTCCCCAGCCTATGATCCAGGATTTTTGGAGCGTCTTTCGCAAGCGAACCGCGCCCGGGAGCGCTGGGATGCAGGCTGGCGAATTTACCAGGCGCAATCCAACGGCCAGGTGCTGGTGCAAAAAGGAGAGTTCTCGCGCGCCGCGATGCCGGGAGAATACGTGGTGCAGACTCCCGGCCCGCCGCGCGTTGGCCAGGAGGTGGCGATCCGGGCGATCCGCGAGGCGCGCGAATTTCAGCCAGGCTTTTATTTCTGTTTTGGCGAGACGTTATCCGACCAATTCGACGAATTTGATTTGGTCCGTGTTTATTTTCACGCCACGGACACAGCGGTTCCCGCCTTGCTGGAAGGGTTGACGACGGCGTTGAACGAGGCGCAGGTGCCCTACCGCTTGAAGTGTCCCTCCGCTCCCGGGTTCTATCAGCGGGCGGACGCGATGGTGCTCTATTTCGGCAAACGGTATTCGCCGGTGATTGGCTGCCTGGTCAAGCACCTCCCCGGCGGCGTGCTGGGGCAATTGCGCGCGCCCACGCCCTTGTTTACGAGGGAAGTCCATCCCGGCGTCGGCGTCGCGGACGACCCCGGAAACGGCGAGAGCTTTGGCATGCACCGGTGCCGGTTGCTCGCCGAGGGTGTCCTTGAGGCGTGGCGACAGGGATCCCAATCAGTGGCCGCGCGGCTGGAAGCGGTTCGTCGCCGGTTCGCCGTCGAGGGCCTCGACTTGAATCGGCCGCACCTGAATGCCGGTTCTACGGATATTTTTGAACTGGCGCCCGATATTCGCGTTGCCGCATGAACCCCTCCAATCCCGCCTTCCTGGAAACTGCCGACCGCATCGGCCGCCGCCTGGGTCGTGACGCCGTGTGGGCGCGCAATCAATGCAACTGGCTCGGCTGGTCCATGGAGCGAACGAGCGGGGGATGGGGCCCCGGTTACCGCTCGTTCGGGGCGGACTTCTACTCGGGCACAGCCGGAATCGCCTTTTTCCTCGGGCAGTTGTACCGGCTGACACGGGACGCCAAGCATCGGCGCACACTCGAGGGCGCCCTCAATCAGGCGTTGCAAGAAGGCCAGTTTTTTGCCGCACCGCTGCGAGCCGGTTTCTACGCCGGACCAGCCGGCCTGGGGCATGTGTT
>CAZMLP010000383.1:0-3215 GCA_964566745.1 uncultured Verrucomicrobiota bacterium
AGCCATTTGAAATCGACACCGTAAATGTCGCGGTTGGCGATCTTGAATTGCGAGCGGGTCAGGGTGGTGAAACCGCCCGGCGCCGGCTTCCGAAACTCCTCGGTGCGCGTGACCTCGCCAAGCGCCTTGGTCCCGTCACCCAAAGTGACTTGAGTTAGGGAATGCGGCCAGAAAAACGCCGCGCCATTGGAGATCACCACGCCCAGCAACCCTGCGATCATCAGCAAGCAGAGCGCCAGCGCCGCGCCGCAAAACCAGACGAATGGCTCGCCGCGGCGGATCAAACTCATGGACTGGCTGGTTTGCTTCATGAGGTCTTACACCGCCTTGTATTTCTCGCGCAAACGGTGGCGAATGATTTCCGCCACCGTGTTGACCACAAAGGTGAGGACGAAAAGCAGCACGGCCGCGAGAAAAAGAACCCGATAGAGCGTGCCGCCGGCAGGCGCCTCGGGAATCTCCACCGCGATGTTGGCCGAGAGGGTCCTCATTCCGTTAAAGGGGCTGAGACTCATGATCGGCGTGTTGCCGGTGGCCATTAAAACGATCATCGTTTCACCGACCGCCCGTCCGAAGCCGATCATAATCGCGGAAAAAATGCCCGGACTGGCGGTGGGCAGAATCACGCGCACGGCTGTCTGCCACCGGCTGGCGCCCAGCGCCAGCGAGCCGGAAACGAAATGAGAGGGAACATTCGTGAGCGCGTCGTCCGAGATGGTAAAAATGATCGGAATCACCGCGAACGCCATCGCAAAACCGATGACGATGCTGTTGCGCTGCTCGAACTGCTGCCCGAAGAAGGTGAACACCCACTGTTTGAAGCCGTCCTTGAACAGGGCCGCTTCGACGGGCTGGCCGAGTTTTACCGCAACGAAAAAGCCGAGAATTACGGCGGGAATTATCAGCAGCAGCTCCAGGCCGGCCGGGATCCGGGCCCGCTGGTGGGTGGGTAGCCGGTTCCAGGCAAGCACCAAGATCAACACCAGCAGCGGAATGATCAGTAATGCCAGCGCGAGGGAAATCATGTGATCCTCGAGGAGCGGCGCCAGCCACAAACCAGCGAGAAATCCCACCACCACACTGGGCAGCGCGGCCATGATTTCCACTGTCGGCTTCACATAGGCGCGGACGCGGTGACTCATGAATTGGGAGGCGTAGAGCGCCGCGACAACCGCGATGGGCACAGCGAACAGCAGTCCGTAAAAGGCCCCCTTGAGCGTGCCGAAGGTCAGCGGGACCAGGCTCATTTTGGACTCGAAATCGTCACTGCCGCCGCTGGATTGCCAGATATATTCGGGCGCGTCGTAGCCCTCGTACCAAACCTTGCCAAAGAGGGTGGACCACGAAATCTCCGGATGCGGATTGTAAACGCCCCATTGAGTGGCGCGGGGGGAATCCCCGCCAGTCAACGCCAGCGCGCTGGTCAATTTGGGGGCATAGCAAAGGCTGGCGACGGGCCCGCCAGCATCCAAGGCAAGGAGTGTCCGGCCCGAGGTCGTGAAATAGAGGCGGACCTGCCCGCGTTCGCTTCCGGCCAGGAAACCCTTGTCCCGGCCGGAGGGGGCTATGGACGTGACGGCACCATCCAGCGGCTCGAAAGAGCGGATTTTGCGGAAATGCCGCTCGGAGTCGTTTTTCCGCTCGCGAATGCCGAACCATTGCTCCACCGAGCCGTCTTTGAAGCCGAGCAGCAAGGCGTTGTTGCCAATGGAAAAATCCATCGCGGTAATTGGCCGGGCAGTGTTGCCCGCGTGCAGCACCTCGAATGGTTTCTCAATGCTGTCCTCCAGCATCCACTGATAAATGTCGCCCGCGTCCGTGGCCGCAAAAAGTTTCCGGCCGTCGCCGTCGATCGCCAGGGAGGTGACCCCGCCTTTTATGTCGCCGCCCAACGCCTGAACTTTCGCATCCTCCCCCTCCGCGTAGGAACCCGTGTAGAGTTTGCCGTCGGCGCAGGCGGCGGCGAAGAAATTCTTGCCGTTGCTGTCCCGCCGGCCGAAGACGCGCGTTACCGGGCTGCCGGTGGGACTGACAGCGACGAGCTGGTCCTCGCTGAGCCGGGAGCCGACCACGCGCTTGCCGGTGGCGAAGCTGGCGTCGAATTTCAATTGCGCTAGCAAAACCTGCCCGTCCCGCGTGCCGAGAAACAGGTAATCCTTGGAGGGGGCGCGGTAGGCGGCCGAAAGCGGATGTTTGGCGAGTTGTGGAACCGGCAAGTTGGTGGCGGTTTGCCATCCGTCGAGTGTGATCAGTTCCACCACGCCGTTGGTCCCGAGAAAATAGGCGTAGGTTTCGTATTCATCCATGCCGGCCACTAAACGGGACGCGCTGGCTGGCAGGGTGGACTGGCTTTGGCTGGTAACCCGGGCCGCGCGGAAAAGAGGCACGGTCTCGCGAGTGATAAAGAAAAAAATCGCCGCAACGGCCAGAATCACGGCCTCCCCTCCCAGGCGGATGACCATGCCCGACACCCGGTCAATGATTAGCACTCTCCTGCTGGCAGCTTTGGGGACGGCAAGGGCCGGCGCGGCAGCAGTCTGTTTTTTGGGCTCGATCCCGGCGGGCATGGCGGTCTTGTAATCTTTTGCGCGATGGTCAGGCAACGGCAAATCAGGCCGTTGCCACATTGTTACAACGGAAAAGCGGGGCCGGACCTCCGCCCGGCCCCGCCATGGATGCGAAATCCAAGCTTACTTGAGCAAACCGATGTTTTGCTCCGCTTTTTTGGCGTGAATCGGGAAGTAGCCGTCCTTGATGGTCACCATCTGGCCATCCTTGGAGCAAACATATTTGATGAACTCGCGCACCAGCGGGTCTGCTCCCTTGGCCGGGTCAACATTGATGTAGATGTAAAGGAAGCGGGAGATTGGGTAGGTGAAGTCATCGCAGTTCTTCTGGGTCGGCTCCACCGGGGCTCCTTTGAAGGAGACCGGCAAGGCGCGCACGCCGGACGTTTTATAACCGATGCCGCTATAACCAATTCCGCCCATGTCGTTCTCAACGCCCTGCACGACCGAGGCCGAGCCGGGTTGCTCCTTCACGGAGTTCTTGAAGTCACCCTTGTCCAAAACGTGCTCTTTGAAATACCCGTAGGTGCCCGAGGCGCTGTTGCGGCCATAAAGGCTGATCGGGCGATTGGCCCATTCGCCAGTGAGTCCCAACTGCCCCCAAGTGGTGATCTCCATGCCGCCACGCTTCTTGGTGCTGGAGAAGAT
>CAZMLP010000384.1:0-1951 GCA_964566745.1 uncultured Verrucomicrobiota bacterium
TTTCGGGTGAAGGTTATCGGCGAAAGGAGGATTGCGAGAACGGGATTTATTTGGCACAGGCTTCTGGAAGCGCCTTTGTCCTTGAATTGGATTGCCCGCCGGGAAATTGATTTTGGGGGGGTTCATGACCTCAATTGGTAATTTTACTTACTTTGGAATGTGACAAAGTAGAGGTACCCCAAAGACTGACTTGATCAGCCGCCCGTTGTTATCCTGGTGATAGAGTTCCCATGCACGGGCCAATTGCCGGTGGTTGCTCAAACAAGTGGTGGCCTGCGCGGACGCTCGGGCATGGCTCCATCGTGCCAGGCGAGTCTCCACCAGCAATGCCAACCCCGCGATGACCACGAGCAGATCGAGCCGACCGAAACCGGCTGATTTCGTCCCAAGCCAGGGAGAATATCCTGGGATTCGGATCGAGAGTATCTTCATGGGGCGGCGATTAACCAGATGGTAACGGGTCTCCGCCAAAAGACAACCCATCTCGGCCGGCAGGAAGATCGTCGCCGCACGTGATTGGATTTCCGCCGTGCTAGTTTTCCTCCACCACCCGGTAAAAGCGCTTCGCCGCTCCGGGCGAGGGATCGGTCAAGGTCTTGAGCTTGCCATCACCCGTGACGGGCAACTGGTTGGACTGCGTCCAAGGCGCGTCGAGCGAGTCGCGCGCCTCTATCGTATAAGTCTTTCCCGGCAATGTGCTGAACGTGAGCACCACGCTTGGATTTGGCCCGGCAATGCGCGTGATGCCCGGGGCAATCACGGCGTCGCCGCGCGCGGAAAGGCTTTGCATACGCAGGTCACGACTGGCGTCCGTGTCCGGCTGCGAGTAACGCCCGATCGCCGTCAAATAATCCGCGAGCGCCTTTTGCTCCGCGCCGTCCACGTCGAACAAAAGCGTTGTCGTGCTGTTGGGCGCGAGGTCCACCTTGTCGGTTCCTTGCGAGAGCGCCAGGTAGCTGTCTCCGCCGTAAGCCATGAACTTGATGGTGATCGCGCGGAATTTCCGGTTGGGATCGCCCACGAGCGTGCCTTTGTCCACCACGAGATCGAGGCTGCCGTCGGCATTTGTCACCACCAGCGATTGCACCCGCTGGCCCGGGTTCAGGATGCTGGCCGGCGCGCCGTTCGTGTCACGGACATAAACCATCGGCGCATTGGAGGGATTGTGGCTAAACGCGATGCCACCCGACTGGATAAATTGTCCCGGAAGGTTGGTTCCTGCCACGCCCCACTCGACCGTGTCCCGCAATTGTTGAGCGGTGAGCGTGAGCAAGGTCAGGCTGTTGTTGAATCGGAGCGAGTTCTCGATGTCGAGTTGCGAAATTTCACCCGCCTGCTTGCCCACGCGTGGATTGGCCAGCGGCGGAACGTGGACCGTCTCGCCGCTGACAAAAATCGCCGCGCCAATGGAATCGAGGATGCCGCCTCCATTCTTGACCGAGACGACCGTCGCGGGATCGGTCTTTTTCCCGCGCGCGAGGTTGGCATCCGCGCTGAGATCGCCGAGGTTCGTCTCCTCGGAGCGGACATCGATGCGCGCGCCATTAATATAAACGTCCGTCGCGCCAAACCGCTTTCCGTCCTTCGCGTCAATAATTCCCGCGAGCCGGTTGATCACCGCCACCACATTGCTGTCCGCGGCGTGGCTGCCGGTGGCCACCACGCCTATGGCATCGGTCGCGTAGGAACCGCTGACCGGATCAAAACCGGCGACGTTTCCCTGCGTGTCGAATTGCAGCACCAGCCGGCCAACGTAGCGATAATTTGGCCCCGTGCTTGCCACATAAACGGGTTCCCCGCTCGCCGAGGTGAGCGCCGCCGGGTAAGGGCTTGCCACCACGTCCGTGTCGCGGATGTGATCCGTGTTGTTCGCGAATAACGCCTCGGAGCCGCCCGCAAGGATCACATCCACGTCGCGCACTTCCCCGGCGAGTTCGAATTGCGGGTCCAG
>CAZMLP010000385.1:0-2697 GCA_964566745.1 uncultured Verrucomicrobiota bacterium
GGCGGTGTTCAGCCCGGCGCGCAATTGGTCACCGTTGAGCTTGCCTGTCTTTTCCTTGTCCCAATCCGTGAACCACCGCTGCCCGAGCGCCGTGAACTCGGCGGGGGAAAGCTTGTCGTTATGATCCGTGTCACCCGCCGCAATCACACCGGGCGCGACCATCCCCGGTCCGAAACCGCCGCCGGGTCCGCCCGGACCTCGTGGCCCGCGCCCGCCGGGACCCCCTGGCATCATGCCACGCTCGACTATTGTGCCCCTGGATTTTCCAGCGAGCTGGTTGGAGATCGATTCCGCTCGCGCGCTGGCGTAGGGCTTGATGCGAACCGTCGGCCCGCCAAAAAAGGGATTGGGATTGGGCGCGGCATTCAGGTCAATCGGCTTGTCGCTCAACGCTTTCTCGAATTGCGCGAGTTTGTCCGCCGACTCGTCCGCGATGGCGGGTCGAACGGCCGCGCTCACCGCGTCCACTCGCGCCTGGATTTTCTCCGGTCGGAGGATGGTTTTGAGGAATTGGGCCAGGTGGTCGTGATAAAGTTTCTTGAACTCCGCCACGCCCATGACGCGCTCCAGGAATTTGTTTTTGTCCACCCACGGATGATCGATGCTCGCGTCAATGCGTGACTGCGGCGTGCCGATCATGGGAAACTCACCGAAGGAGTGGTCCAAGTCCCACGGGATGAAGACGAACTTGTTCGAGTCCGGGTGCAGGTACAAATAGAAATTCTGCCCCATCGCCAGAATGCTGTCATACGTCGAAAGGTAAACCGTCACCGCCATGAAGCGGGCGAACTCGTCCAAGTCCAGAAAACTGGCGATCTTCGCGGAAAACTCCTGGTCATCCGCTATCGAGACGAGCTTGGCCATGTCGATCACGCGCTGTTGTTGCGCGGGGGAAGGCTCCTCTTTCGGGTCGTAGATTTTTTCGTACGCGCTCCAATTGTCGCCCAAGTCATCAAAGAGTCGCGGTGTGACCGGCTTGAAGATAATTCCCTTGCGCGTGCCGAAGCGTTCCTTGGCAAAGTTCTCGTCCACGTTCTCCACCATGGTGTAGAGGCCCAGGTAGCGATGCTCCAGGTTCCCGGGGACATTCACGGAAAGCCGGGCGTAAGTGGTGCGCGGGCTGGGCACGCCCGCCTCGCGGAACAACTCATACGACATGGCGTCGCTGATATAGGAATTGTCCGCGACGTTGTTGGCAAAATTGAGCCGCGAGACACCGGCGAGCTTTTGTCCTTTCACATGCTTGTTCAGATCGACCTTGAACGGTCGCTTCAGGGACATCTGCGAAAACATATACGTGCCGTTGCCCTTGTAGCGCACGGCGACGTCGTGGAACGGCGTCCCCTCAAAATCCAGCTCGCCGCGCGAATACTCGAACTCGATGCCAATCACCCCCGAGAGGCCGCTCCGTTTGGCGTCGGGGGCGCGCAACGACATCTCTCCGCCGGGTCCTCCAGGACCGCCGAAGGGGAACTGGCGTTCCTTGCGTTTCGGTTCCAGCGCTGCCCATTGATTCGTGGTGAAAGAAAGCTCAAATTTCCAAATGTTGGTGGTTTGGAAGAAATCGGCCGGGTGCTTGAGGGAGGAAATATCGGCTGCCTTCGCCGGTCCCGTCGCGGCAAAGACTCCTACGGCAACAAACGTGGAAAATAAACGCAGGGAACGAGTTATGGGACGACAAGACGGCCCAAGGCCGTCAGATAGCGAATGGATAGCCATGCCTCAAGGAGACCCTTGGGACAGAGAAAAGTTACAGACAGGTTACGGAAATGTGAAAAGAGGACAGAAAGTTGCGGTTTTTGGACAAGGACGGCAGGATAATTGAACCAGCACGAATGAGCGAACCTTACTTGGCGGGAAGATTAAAATTGGTCGGGACCACTTCGTTACGGGTTCGATTTTGGCCGTCCTGATCCTTCTGGTCTTTGAGATGTTTGAAGAACTCCTCGCGCTCCTTCTCCATCACCGCCAACTTGTCGCGTTGCTCCGGGGTGAGGATGGCGTTAATGCGGCGGTTGGCCTCCTTGACGATGCCCTCGACGCGGCCCATGGCCTGGCAATGCTCGCCATGAATCTCCTGGCCTGCCTCGATCATGATCGGCTCGATTTGGCGCATCTGCCCGGGTGTCAAGCCGAGCCGCGCCTGCAACCGCTTGCACATGAGGGCCGGCATGTCCTCTTGCCGGGCGGACTTGAAAACTTTCTTGCGCGCGTAGGTGTAACCGCTGATGGCGCCCGCCATGACCCCCGCCACGAAGATCGAGGCGAGGTAAACGACCGCGGATTGACGCCAGGAGAATCTCATCGCACCCAAACCCAGTTGACCGCCGGTGACGTGACAAAAACCTCCTCGGTGTCGATCGCCTTGAGGCCTTGCCAGGAAACAGCAGCGGTGAGAATCACGGTGGCGCAGGCGAACACCAGGCCGACCCGCAGCAGCCGTTGCACCGGAATCGCCTCCTCCTCGAAACGAATCCCACGCCAGCGCGCGAGAATACGAGTCTCCGCGCCGAAGGGCAGGGGATCCGACGCGTTTGACCGCGCGGCGCCTGCAGCCCGCAGAAGGCGTTTCAGTTGTTCTTCGCTCTGGTTCATGTTTCGTTTCGGGCGGACAGTTTTTCCCACATCCGCCGCAATTTGTGCCGGGCACGAAAGGCCCGCACTTTGATGCCGGTCTCGCTCCAGCCGATGGCGGCC
>CAZMLP010000386.1:0-6046 GCA_964566745.1 uncultured Verrucomicrobiota bacterium
ACAAAACGCTGTTCACGGCTTTTGAGATGCTCATTGGAACGCCCGCTTACATGAGCCCGGAGCAGGCGACACTCACCACTGTTGATGTGGACACACGCACGGATATCTACAGCCTGGGCGTGTTGCTCTATGAAATGCTGACCGGCTCGACGCCCTTTGACACGACAGAGATTCTAAAGTCGGGACTGGACGAAATCCGCCGGGTTATACGGGAGGAAGAACCGGTCCGGCCGTCCACCCGCCTGAGCAAGCTGAGCGACGCTGATTTGACCACGGTGGCGCAATCCCGTCATTCCGAGCCGCCCGCCCTGATTCGCGCGATCCACGGCGATCTTGACTGGATCGTGATGAAGGCCTTGGAAAAAGACCGCACCCGCCGCTATCCAACCGCCAACGGCCTGGCCATGGACATCCAGCGCTTTCTTTCCGATGAAGCCGTTTCCGCCCGGCCGCCAAGCAAACTCTACCGGCTCAAAAAGGTCGCCCAACGCAACAAGCTCCTGTTTACGGCGATGGGCGTCATCTCGCTGCTCGCCATCACGAGTTTGATCGTAGTTTCAACTTCCCTGGCAAAAGAACGGCGCTCGAGGCGTGAAGCCGAGGCGGCCTCTGTCAAAAGCCGGGAAGTCACCAGGTTTCTCGAGGACATGTTGCAAGGAGTCGGGCCCTCCGTTGCCTTGGGCGAGGATACGAGAATGCTGCGCCGGATTTTGGATCAGACGGCCGAGCGGGTCGGTCAGCAGATGGCGAGCCAGCCCCTGGTTGAGGCGGAGTTGCGGAACATCATCGGCAACCTTTATGACGAGCTCGGGCACGCGGACAGGGGCGAGACGATGGTTCGCAAGGCTTTGGAGATTTATCAAAAACAACTGGGGCCGGACAGCCTGGAGACAGCCGCCACCTTGCACCTCCTTGGCCGCCAATTGAAGGTTCAGGACAAGTTGCCCGAGGCGAAGCAAGCGCTTAACGAAGCTTTGGCCATCCGGCGGCGCCGTTTGGGCAACGAGAGTGCGGACACCGCCACATCACTGAATGAGTTGGGAGTGGTTTACCGGAAAGAAGGAAAATTTGCCGAAGCGGAGGCGATGACCCGGGAGGCGTTGCAAATCAGGCTGAAAATATCCGGAGGCGCCACCAACAATCTGGCAGTGGCGGATTCGCTGCGTGATTTGTGCATGGTCTTGGGAGAGCAAACGAAGTGGGTGGAAGCGGAGGCAACCGCGCGCAAAGTGCTGGACATACGACGCGCAGCGCTTCCTCCCGGACACCCGTTTATCGCGGGGGCCCTGGGTGATCTTGCCTGGGCCGTGAACGCCAATGGCAAATTCGAGGAGGCGCAGGCGTTGCAAGTGGAGGCCCTGCTTATGAAGCAGAAGCTTTTAGGGGACTCGCATCCGGACATAGCCTTTGCGCTGAATTCTCTCGGCAAAGTGCTTGGGAGGCTGGGTGACCAGCCGGCGTCCGAGGCGGTGCTGAGGGCGGTTCTCTCCATCCAACGCAAAATTCTAGGTGAGGAGAGTGAAGGCACCTTCGAAACGATTTACAGCCTCGCCAGAGTCCTTCATACGCAAGGGAAACGCGCGGAGGCAGAGACTGTGTGGCGTGAATTGCTGTCGCTGTGGCACAAACAAGGGGGGGATGAGAATCCGCAAAGGCTCTATGCCCTGCGGGGTCTGGGCGAAACCCTTGAGGAGGAGGGCAAATGGCCGCAAGCGGAGGCGGTGTGGCGTGAATCGTTGTCCTTGTGGCGCCGGCGCGGGGGTATTGAGGAGCAGCAATCCATGTACACCTTGCGGAAGCTAGGGTTAGCGTTGGAAGCCGAGCGCAAGTGGCTCGAGGCCGAGGCGGTGCATCGCGAAGCCCTGGCCGTGTCACAAAAAAGAGGTGACACGAATCCGGAAGCGCTGATGGATTGCGAGCGCGTCGCCCGCGTTCTCCTGGCAGAGGGAAAGTTTGCGGAGGCGGAAAAACTTCTCGGCGGGGTGTTGACGCCGGACTTCGCGAGCCGCCCCGCGAGCATCAATCTTTTGGTCGCAAGGGTTAATCTCAACGCGCGGCAGGGACGATGGCCAGAGGCCGTGACCAACGTGGAATTGCTTCTGAAACTGGAGCCGAGCGAGCACTATCATTATCACCGGTTGGCCGCGTTGCTGGCCATCTCCCATCGGGTGCCTGCGTATCAACAACTTTGCAAAAAAATCGTCGCCACATACACGAACATCACCAACCCCTACGTGGATGAACGCCTCGGCCAAGGTTGCCTTCTCCTTCCCGAGTCGGGCGTTGATTTGCGGGTGGTGGACAAATTTGCCGATCTGGCCGTCACGCTGGGCAAAAACGAGAGCGAAAGTGCCTTGACCTATTTTCGCGGGTGCAAGGCGATGTCCTGTTACCGGTTGGGAAACTTTGGCGAAGCCATTGCATGGGCGGAGTTGGCGGCCAAAAGTCCGGTGGCCGAGGCGCAATCCAGGGCCAAAGCCCTCGCCATTCTGGCCTTGGCAAACTGGAGGCTTGGAAAGAAGGACGCGGCCCGCGCGGCGTTGGCCCAAGGTGACGCGCTGGCCCCCGCATATTCACCGGCAAATGATCTGGGGGAATCCTGGGTGGCCTGGATCATCGCGCGGGTTTCTCTGGACGAGGCCGCCGCGCTCATGAAATCCGAAGCGGCAAACACCAAGGGACTCAACTCGCAATCTCGGCAGTAATCCGCAAACACCCGCCATTATGAAACACCTACAATTGATTCTGCTCCTCGCCGCCGGGCTGGCGGGCAATCAGGTTCTCGCGCAATCGAAAGAAGCGCCCCCGGCGCGTGAATTCATCGAGTGGTGTGACATCTGGATTCCCCACGCCAACGAAACCAACCTACCGCGCGTGCTGCTCATCGGGGACTCCATTGCCCGCGACTATTATCCTGAAGTGGAAAAACGTCTCGCCGGCAAAGCGTTTGTCGCCCGTCTCGCCACCTCCCGGTTCGTGTCTGACCCCGTGTTGGTGAAGGAAATTCAGGCGGTTCTCAGCCATGGAAAATTCGATGTCGTCCATTTCAATAACGGAATGCATGGCTGGCAACACACCGAGGCCGAATACCGAAAGGCGTTTCCCAAACTGATCAAAACGATCCGGGCAAACGCTCCCAAGGCGAAATTGCTTTGCGCGACCACGACCCCGCTACGCGATGGCAAGGATGTCACATACGACACTCGGGCGACGTACTCGGACGAGCGGATTGCCACGCGGAATGCCATAGCCAAACAAATCGCCACCAGTCAAAAGATCCCTCTTGTCGATCTTAACGCCGCCGTCCGCGGACAATCCGGTTTGCACAGCGATAACGTCCATTTTAACGGCAAGGGGTCCGGCATCCTCGCCGCGGAGGTCGCCGGGGCGATTGAGAAGAGTTTGCCCACGCAGTGAGAGGCTTCCCTCTGAAAGGCGCCCTTGGGGAAGCCGGCAATTTGAATCGCCACCCGGCGCCTCGCAGTGATATTGATAACGCCATCTGTTCCAAGTGAGAACATGAGCGACGCCACGCTACTATTGCATGCGGTGGAACAAGGTGACCCGACGGCCGCAGAACGGTTGCTGGAACTGCTCTATGGCGAATTGCGCCGGCTTGCGGCGAGCCGGATGGCCCAGGAATCCCCCGGGCAGACACTGCAACCCACGGCGCTCGTGCACGAGGCGTGGTTGCGACTGGTGGGCGCTAAAAATCCCCGGTTCGAGAATCGCGCCCACTTCTTTTCCGCCGCGGCCGAGGCGATGCGCCGAATCCTTATTGACCGGGCACGCCGCAAGCTCACCCAGCGTCACGGTGGCGGTTTTGAACGGGTCGACTTGGAGGGACGCGACCTGGCTGCGCCTGCCGCGGACGAGCAGTTATTGGCGGTGCATGAGATACTGGACCGCCTCGCCCACGACCATCCGCTTCAAGCCGAGGTGGTTAAATTGCGTTACTTCGTGGGAATGACAAATGAGCAAACTGCCGAGGCCTTGGGCATTTCTGTGGCAACCGTAAAGAACTATTGGACGTTCGCCCGCACTTGGATTTTCAACGAGCTCAAGAGCTGTTAGCCGTCGGGCTTGCCTCGCAAATCAATCGGCGATCAAGCTGGCCAGCAAGAACGACTTCCTGGCGAATCGTCAAACAAGCACAAACGTTGGCGCCTCTATACAGAAAACAACCTGCGCCAAGGCGCCTTCCCCTGCTCGGGTGGCAGCGCTTGAATCGCTGGCTCGGCAGCCCGTCGAAAACCGCGGTCCCGCCGCTGAGGAGGAATTCGGCTTTGGACACGGAGCAACGACGAGGCAGATCCGCGGCGATCTTTGGAGGAGGGACAAAGTCCAAAGGCAAACGATCCTCAGCCCGAAGGGTCTCGCCGAAAACCGCACGGCGACTTCGTTGTTCCTCGGTCACATGTCCGGGGAGATCAGATCCCTTGCCTCGCCTCGTCGGCACGCTGTTTTGGTCAAAACGCGGCGTCCAAAGCTTTTTACAGGCGGTTGGTAAGCCGCCATTTCACTGGAGAATGCCGTCCGCTTGAGAAATTGAAATCTGATCCAGTTTAAGCACAAGCGTCGCTCCCGGCGTGATCGAGTTGGCACGGAGTGTGGCACCAGGTCGTAACGTTTTTCTGACGAAACCCGTCTCAATTCAGCTAGAGCACTGGCTGATTCTTCTGGTATAGTCGCCCGCCGAAGCCGGGAAACAAATGAAGAAATCGCGAACATTTGGCTTTGCCACGATGACGATGAGTCTCGTTGTCTTTGCATGGGCATTGGACCTGAATTGCCCGGCGCAGTCCGCGAGCGACACGAATTTCACCTTGCTGCAATCCGATGCGAGGAAATCTTTCAAAGAGGTGGTCACCCCCTTCGTGGAGACCTACTGCTCGCGCTGCCACGGGCAGGACAGGCAAAAGGGCGGCATCAACTTCGGACCGGCGCTGAAAAACCCCGGCGAAACCGCCTCCGGCAAACGCTGGAAGCAGGCGGTTGCCATCGTGAAATCTCACGACATGCCACCGGAGAACGCCACCAAACAACCCACGGACGAGGAGCGTCAAAAGTTTTTGAATGGAATTGGCAAGCTCAAGTTCCTCAGCGCCAAGGATCCGGGTCCATTTGTCATTCGGCGCTTAACCAAGGTCGAGTACGGCAACACCTTGCATGATCTCCTGGGCGTGGAACCTGCCGTGGCCGATGAGTTGCCGGACGAGGTGTTTGGAGAGGGTTTTTTAAACACCATCTCGCCGATCCAGTCGGAGCAGTATCTTGCGATCGCCAATGAGGCGCTGGCCCAGAGCCTCGCCACAGGCGCCCGCCTCACCAAAGCGCAAAAGCTACTTTCTGGCCAACCACCACGCCGCGGCGCCGACGAAAGGCTGGCGGCGAGAAAGGTGGCCCGTGCCCTGGCCCGGCTCGCCTATCGCCGGCCTGCCTCGGAGGCGGAATTGGATATCCTGCTCCGGGTATTCGATCTCGCGCGGGAAAGCAAGCTTGCCTACCCGGAGGCATTGCGCTTGATGCTCAAGGCGATTCTCGTCTCCCCTCAGTTCCTTTTCATCACACCCGCCGTGGAGGCCGACCCGGGCCATCCCATCGTTGCCTTGGACGACTATCAACTGGCCTCCCGTTTGTCGTATCTGTTGTGGGCGACCATGCCCGATGCGGAACTGGCCGCGCTGGCAGATCGTGGCCAACTCCACGAGCCAGCGGTGTTGAAAACGCAAGTGAAGCGCATGTTGTACGATCCACGTTCCCGGGCGCTGTTTGATGGTTTTGGCGCCCAGTGGTTGGGGGTCGGAAACCTGAAGAGCAAAACCTTCGATGCCATCAAATTCCCCCAAATGACCAGCGCCATGCGGTCGGCAATGTATAATGAGGTCCGGCTATTCTTTGAAAGCATTGTGCGCGAAAACCGCGGCGTCGGCAGTTTGGTGGACTGTGATTACACATTCCTGAACGGGACTTTGGCGCCGCTTTACGGCCTGGGCAAAAAGGTCGCCGGAACACAATGGCGCAAGGTCGCGCTGGCCGATGCCAA
>CAZMLP010000387.1:0-3813 GCA_964566745.1 uncultured Verrucomicrobiota bacterium
AGAAGGCGCTCGACGAGTGCTGCTGCGGTTAAACTTCACTTTTTGGCGCGCGCCCGGCGGTTTCGAGCCGTCGGCGCGCCCTTGGGGAGATTGCCAAATGAAAACCTTCCGGCGCGCCCGGCTGATGGCAAACCGTGCCCCGCTTCGGGGCGCTCCGAAGGCGACGCCCCCGACGACATCCGTAGCCGCGACAACGAGACCAATGTTGGGCTCGGACCGGGGGCACGATCTCGCCCTGAAGAATTTGCCAGCGGCCGTCGAACGCTTGAGGCGCGGCGGCGCTTCCCTCGCTCATGACTGCAGGGTGGTTTTCCGCCTCATCGCGCCTCGCGCCCGATCCGTCAAGCTCGCGGCCGATTTCACCGATTGGGAAAAAAACGCGCTGAGTCTCCAGCGGGGCGGGGACGGTGAATGGGAAGTGCGGGTTACCCTTGCGCCAGGCCGATACGGGTACCGTTATTTGGTGGACGGAAAATGGGAGGACGACCCGCATTGCCCGCGGCGCGAGCCCAACCCCTTTGGAACCGCCAACGCGGTGGCGGAAGTCCAGTGACACAGGAAATTCACACTCCACAACGAAGGAAATATTTATGAACAAAGGCATTGGCGTGGCGCTGCTCGCGATTGGAATCGTATTAATGGTCTTTGGCATCAAGGCCATGGACTCGTTCGGATCAGATGTCTCGCGCTTTTTCACCGGAAGTCCCACGGACAAATCGATGTGGCTGTTGCTGGGTGGCCTCTTCGCGACCATTGTCGGCTCGGTGATGAGCTTTAAAAAGGCCTGATGCCGGACCGGCGTGGCGTGGTCTAGCGATAGAGCCAAACTCGCAACAGCGAGAGCAACTGGTCGGTGTTAACCGGCTTGGCGATGTAATCGGAGGCGCCAGCCTCGAGGCACTTTTCGCGATCACCCTTCATGGCCTTGGCCGTGAGGGCGAGGATCGGCAGAGCCCCAAAGCGCTCGTCCTGGCGGATTTGTCGCATCGTCTCGTAGCCGTCCATTTCGGGCATCATGATGTCCATGAGGACTACCGCGATGTCCGGAGTGGTCTGGATTAGCTCGATAGCCTGGCGCCCATTGGTGGCGCTGAGGATTTCCATGTCCTGCCCCTCGAGCACGGTGGCAAGCGCGTAAATGTTGCGGGCGTCGTCGTCCACCACCAAAACCTTGCGCCCGCGGAGGGAATCGTTGGAATTGTGCAATCGTTGCAGCATTTCCTGTTTCTCCACCGGCAGGTCCGTAACCACGCGATGCAGGAACAGCGCTGTCTCGTCCAGGAGGCGGTCCAGGGAGTGAACATCTTTCAACACCACTGTTTTGGCCGCCTGCTTCAACCGCGCCTCCTCGTCCGCGTCCAACTCTTTTCCAGTAAACACAATAATGGGCAAATCGCGCAGATCCGGCTCCGCTTGAATTTTGGCGATCAGGTCAAATCCGCTCATGTCCGGCAGTCGCAGGTCCAGCACCGCGCAATCGAAATGCCGGTCGAGCAAGGCGGTAAAAGCCTCGCCTCCCGTGGCCGCTCCGGCGATCTCGATGTCCTTGTGACCCAGCAAATCCATGATTGCCTGGCGCTCGACGTCGTTGTCCTCCACGACAAGCAGGCGTTTTGTATGCGGCCGGGCGAATTCCTTCAGTTTCCGGAATGAGACTTCAAGCCCCTCGGTGGTCGTCGGTTTCGTCAGATACGCGAATGCTCCGTGCGCCAGCCCGTGCTGCCGTTCCTCCTCGCAAGTGGTGATTTGAACCGGAATGTGCCGGGTGGTGGGATCAAGCTTCAGATTGTTCAACACCGTCCAGCCGAGCATGTCCGGCAGGAACACGTCCAGGGAGATCGCGTCGGGCTGAAATTCCCGCGCCAAGGTGAGGCCAATGGCGCCGCGTTGGGCCACCAGACCCTTAAATCCCAAATCCCGAGCCATGCCCAGCAGGATGCGCGCGTAGTGGGGATCATCCTCGATGATCAACATCGACGGATCTCCCTTTTGAATCTCGTCCCGATCATCCGCAATCTCCTCGTCCTTCGCCTTGGGCAACACTCGCACCGGGGGAGCCGCCTTCGCCGGTTGCTGGCCAGTCACATGACTGGCGCTCTCGCCCCAAATCGAGGCCGGACCGGTGTAATGCAGCGGCAGATAGAGGGTGAACGTGCTTCCCTCCCCTGGTGTGCTTGCCAGTTTGATCTCGCCACCAAGCAGCGCCGCCAGCTCGCGGCTGATGGCCAAACCGAGGCCGGTGCCGCCGTATTTGCGACTCGTGCTCGCGTCCGCCTGCTGGAACGCCTCGAAGACCAGCTTTTGCTTGTCAGGAGCAATGCCAATGCCTGTGTCCGAGACCCGCAACGCCAGCACATGCGGGGAACGGCTCAAGACCGGATGCGACGGGCTCCATCCCGCACTGGCAAGCTCCACGCTCATGGTCACCTGGCCGTGATGGGTGAACTTGAAGGCATTCGACAGCAAGTTCTTCAGAATTTGCTGTAGACGTTTCGGGTCGGTGGTCAGCGCGCGGGGAAGGTTTGGATCCAGTTCAAGCACAAAGGGGAGGTTCTTCGCCTCGGCCACATGCCGGAAGTTGCGCTCAATGGTGTCGCGCAAACTGGAGAACGAGGTCTCCTCCGCATCGACCGTCACGGTGCCCGACTCGATCTTGGACAGGTCCAAAATGTCGTTGATCAGGTTCAACAGCTCGGAACCCGCTGAGTGCACGTTGCGCGACCACTCCACTTGCTTTTCACTCAAATTGCCGTTGGCGTTGTTCGCCAGCTGCTGGCCGAGGATCAAAATGCTGTTCAGCGGGGTGCGCAACTCGTGCGACATGTTCGCCAGGAATTCGGACTTGTACTTCGAAGTGAGCGCCAGCTCGGCCGCCTTTTCCTCGAGCGCGCCGCGCGCCTGCTCGACCTCCTTGTTCTTGCGCTCGACCTCCTCGTTCTGCTCCGCCAATTGCCGCGCCTTTTCCGCCAGCTCCTGGTTCGTGTTTTGCAATTCCGTCTGGCGGGTTTGCAACTGGGCGGTGAGTTCTTGCGATTGTTTCAGCAAACTCTCGGTGCGCATGTTGGCCTCGATGGTGTTTAGCACCACGCCAATGCTCTGCGTCAATTGCTCAAGAAATGTGATGTGCGTCGCGGTGAACGGATGCAGCGAGGCCAGCTCGATGACCGCCTTGGTCTCGCCCTCGAACAACATCGGCAGCACGATCAAGTGGCGCGGCGCCGCCTCGCCCAGGCTCGATTGCACCCGGATGTAATCCACCGGCATGTTGGTCAGGTGAATGCGCCGCTTCTCCAGCGCGCACTGGCCGATCAGGCCCTCGCCGATCCGGAACGTGCCCGTCCCCCGCTCGTCGCGGCTCGTGGCGTAACCGGCGAGGCGTTTCAAGAACGGCTCGGCCTCGCCCGTCAATATCTGGTAAATGGTGCCGTGCTGGGCGTCAATCAATGGCGCCAGTTGCGAAAGCAGCGTCTGCGCGACAGTCACCAAGTCGCGCTGCCCCTGCAGCATGCCGGTGAACTTCGCCAGGTTCGTCTTCAACCAGTCTTGCTCCTGATTGCTCTGCGTGGTCTCGCGCAGGTTGCCGATCATCGTGTTGATGTTGTCCTTCAACTCGGCCACCTCGCCGCGCGCCTCGACAGTAATCGACCGTGTCAAATCGCCCTCGGTCACCGCCGTCGCCACCTCCGCGATGGCGCGCACCTGGGTCGTCAGGTTTGCCGCCAGCAAGTTGACGTTCCCGGTCAGGTCCTTCCATGTACCGGCCGCGCCGGGCACGTTGGCCTGGCCGCCGAGGCGGCCTTCAACGCCGACTTC
>CAZMLP010000388.1:0-4019 GCA_964566745.1 uncultured Verrucomicrobiota bacterium
GGAGGTGATCGAGCACGCCACCGGTTACAAAGCCCCCTACGACAAATTGTTAATGCTGCTCCCTTATCTCCAAAAGGTCGGCAGCTCGATGTACGACATTTTGAACTCGCCCTCCGCGCAGATGGGCCAGTTGATGGGGAATTATTACGGTGTCGGCTGGAGCAGCGGCTCGCACACCTCGGATTACGTGCCCTTGGTGGCGGTGGGGCCGGGCTGCGAGCGGTTCCGCGGCTTCATCAAAAACACAGACGTGTTCCGACACTACACAGACATGGCGGGAGTGGACTTTCGCAACCCGGAAATGCCGCTTACCGCCGAGTGCGGCCCCAGCGCGCACGAGGCTGAAAGGAACGCGTAAAGCGCCGGCCGGTTTCGGTTTCGCTCTCGGCGCCTTCATTTTTGCATAGCCCGGGCGCGAAGCGGCTTTTGCGCTTGGCTATGATTTCTCCGCAGGCCATTGGCGAAACACCACGCAAACGCCAGTCTTGTCGAGAAGTGAAAATTCCAGCGCGCCCCAAGGTCTCTTGGTGACGCGAGGCAGGTTGGGATGCAGAACGTCTGGCCGCCTCGCCGAGATATCCCGGTGAATCTCGGCAATATTGTCGGTCTCAACAGCGATTTCCGGACGGTCTTTTGCCGCGTACTCGGGACTTTCGACGACGTAAGCTTTCGCCCCGTCCTTGCCCACCACGGCTAACGAGCTGTCTTGGTAAAGCACTTTGAAACCAAGGCAATTCACAAAGAGATCCAGCCCCTCCTCCATGTGATTAAAGAATATCTTGGGAACCAGCCGGATCATCATAGTCGTTATGGCAGCCAGAGGATCGTCTGTTCCCAAGTATTCCGAGGCCCGTCCTCGCGGCGGCAAAATCGTCAAGCGGTCGGGGCGGGCGCATCCTTCTTTGCCGCCTTTACCTCGATGTGCAGATCGCGCAATTGGCGCGCCGCGACGGTGCTGGGCGAGTCGGTCATGAGGTCCGTTCCCTTAGCGGTTTTCGGGAAGGCAATCACGTCGCGGATGCTCGTGGTGCCACAAAGGATCGCGCACATGCGGTCGAACCCGAGCGCGATGCCACCGTGCGGCGGCGCGCCAAACTTGAACGCCTCCAGCATGTAGCCGAAGCGCAGCTTGGTTTCCTCCGCCGGAATTTGCAGAACTTCCTCGAAGATCGTTTGCTGCACGTCCGGCCGGTGAATACGGATCGAGCCACCGCCCAATTCGACACCGTTCACGACGATATCATAGTGCTGGCCACGGACCTTTTTCGGATCCGTCTTGAGCAGCGGGACATCCTCCGCCACCGGCGCGGTGAACGGATGGTGGCTTGAGTACCAGCGGTTCTGCTCCTTGTCGAAGCTCAGGAGCGGAAAATCGACGACCCAGAGAAAATCAAACCGCATCGGGTCGATGGTCAGCTTGCCTTGGCCTTTGAGCACATCCGCGCAGTAGAGGCGAATCTTGCCCAGGATTTCGCAGGCGTTGAGCCATTGATCGGCGGCGAAAAGAATCAGGTCGCCCTCCTCAATCGTCAGCTTGGTCTTGAGCGCGGTCTTCTCGGCCTCGCTGAAGAACTTCACGATGGGCGACTTCCACTCGTTGTTCTCGACCTTGATGAACGCGAGGCCCTTCGCGCCAAAGCTCTTGGCGTACTCGGTCATCGTCTCAATCTGCCCTTGCGTGGCGCCGGCAAGGCCCTTGGCATTGAGCGCCTTGACCACGCCGCCATTCGCGACCGCACCACTAAAAACCTTGAATGACGAGGCGCGGAAGTCCTCCGTCAAATCGACCAGTTACATGCCAAAGCGCGTGTCCGGCTTGTCGATGCCGTAACGGTTCAGCGCTTCCTCGAAAGAGATCCGCTTGAATGGCGCCGGGATGTCCATGTTCAACGCCGTCTTCCAGACGCGCTTCAACAAGCCCTCGATGAGGTTATAGATGTCCTCGCGGTCGATGAAACTCATCTCGATGTCCACTTGCGTGAACTCGGGCTGGCGGTCGGCGCGCAAATCCTCGTCGCGATAGCAGCGGGCCAATTGGAAATAACGCTCCACGCCGCCGACCATCAGAATCTGTTTGAACTGCTGCGGCGATTGCGGCAGCGCGTAGAACGTGCCGGGTTCGCGGCGGTTGGGCACGAGAAACTCGCGCGCGCCCTCGGGCGTGGACTTGAACAGTGTGGGCGTCTCGACTTCGAGGAACCCCTGCTCGTCCATGTAAACGCGCGTGGCGGTGGCCACCTTCGAGCGCAGCCGCAGGTTGCGCATCATCTCCGGTCGACGGAGATCAAGGTAACGATATTGCAGGCGCAGTTCCTCGTTCACCTTGCTGGCAACCTCGGGGTCATCGACCGGGAATGGCAGTACCTCGGCGTTGTTCAACACCTCCAGTTCCTTCGCAAGCACCTCCACCTGGCCCGTGGCAATCTTCGTGTTGTCCGTGCCGCCGGGTCGTTGGCGGACTTTGCCCGAGATGCGCACGACGCACTCGCTGCGCAAAGCGGCGGCGCTGTCGAACAATTCCTTGGTCAAGTCGGAGGGATCGAAAACGGTTTGGGTGCGGCCTTCACGGTCGCGGACGTCGATGAAAATGAGGCCGCCCAGGTCGCGGCGGGAGTGGACCCAGCCCTCCAAAACCACGGTTTGCCCGATGTGTGCCGGGCGCAGCTCGTTGCAATGATGCGTGCGTTTCATGTCTTCAATCGCCGGGAAGGCAGGCCGCGCGGCGACCGTTGTTCGCCAAGTCGCGCCACAACCGGGGCTTGCGCCGACGCTCGCCTTCCCGAGTCAACAGGGGGCGGATGTTGGCGGCAAGGACGGCAGAATTCAAAATGATTTTTGCGATTTTACGCCTGATCCGCAGATTGGACGCGCACTGCCAATCGTGGTTCAGAGGCCACCTCTGGGAAATATGACGACGCCCCCACGATGCCGAGTCGCCATCCGAAGCGTTTTTCACATGGCTTAACTAACCTTGATTGGCCTTTATTCAGATGGACTGCCCCACTCCCAAGAAGTTCCCATCGGGGCCGCCAAAAAAGAAAATCGCCCTCCCGCACTGTTTAAGAGGCTGTTAACGCTTGGATCCGGCTTGATCCACCATCTGGAACCACAGTAGCTGCCATCCACTCCGTCTGGCGTCGATGATTCAAAGAAGGTGTCGTTTTGTCACATGCGGTGGAACTTAAGCTCCTCTCTCAATAAGTTGCGCCGCAATCGGACTTGGTTTCAACGGGACGACACTTTTTTATCCAGCGAAAACTCAAAATGCACAACCGATTTGTCCACAGTCTGTTGTACAACAATTTCCGCCCAAATCCGGCTTTTCCAATTAATAGAGTCAACACAGTCAATAGAGTCAATACAGTCAACGGTACCTTTGCTTCCGCCTCTTGATTCGTGTAAAAATGCGGGTTGATCGTTGGCGCGCGCCAACCAAACAAAGGAAAACGACTATGACTCGAACTGGCAAAATCGCCCGGCTGCCCCGGGCCGTCCGCGACCAACTCAACCAACGCCTCGATGACGGCAAGCAAGGACCGGAACTGCTCGAATGGCTCAACCAGCTTCCGGAGGTCCGCGAAATCCTGGTCCGCGACTTTGAGGGGAAAGAAATCAATGCTCAGAACCTGAGTTCCTGGCGGCAGGGCGGCTTTCAAGACTGGCTTACCCAAGGCCAGGTTTTGGAACTGGCCCAGCGCCTGGACGAGGAGACTTCCGAAATCCGTCGGGAAGAGATGCGCAGCCACCATCCACTTACCCAACGTCTTCTGACCTGGTTGACCGCCCGTTATCTGTTGGCCTCCCGGCGTTTGGACCAACTGGACGAGGCCGAGTCCTGGAAACGGTTGCGCGGGTTGTGTGCCGATTTGGGCCGGTTACGGCGGATGGAAGAGGAGGACCGCCAGCGGCGCAAGGAGGAGGAGGGGAAAGACGCCTTGGTGCGCGCGGAGATGGCCAATTTGTTCTTCGAGATGAAAGCCAAGGACCGTGAGGCCGCCCGTGCCAGGGAACAAGCCCAA
>CAZMLP010000389.1:0-1868 GCA_964566745.1 uncultured Verrucomicrobiota bacterium
CCACGCGCGGCTTGTCCATCCGGTCAAAGAATTGCCGCGCGTAGGGCGAAAAGGTCTCGACATAGCGGCGCTGGCCCTCGGCGAACAACGTGTCAAACGCCAGCGAGCTTTTGCCCGACCCGCTCAAACCCGTGATGACGATGAGATGGCGCGGCGGCAAATCGAGGTCGAACCCCTTCAGGTTATTGTGCCGGACACCGCGCAAGAGGATGATGTTTGAGGCTGTCGGCTTGGACATGCGGGCGGAATCTAGCGGGCGCGCGCCGGGAGTCAACGCGCGCGGACAATTCTTCCCGGTTGCGCGTAAATGTTGAACGACTTGCCCCGTAGAAAACCCACAAGTGTTTGCCCGCTGGAGCGGGCGAACTCCACAGCGAGGCTGGATGGCGCGGAGACTGCCACGACCACGGGAATACGCGCGGCGAGCGCCTTTTGCATGATCTCAAAGGAGGCGCGCCCGCTCACCATGAGGATGTGACGGTCGAGCGGTTGATCCTTCAGAAACGCATGGCCGATCACCTTGTCCACAGCGTTGTGACGTCCCACGTCCTCGCGCAGGGCCAGCAATTTCCCGCGCGCGGTAAAAAGCGCGGCGGCGTGCAAACCGCCGGTTTCCGCGAAAGCTTTTTGCGCGGCGCGAAACCGCTCCTGCAGACTGGCCAGAGTTACGGTCGAAACCTTTATCGGCGAATTGACCGGCGGGAAATGCTGTTGCGCGGCCTCGATTGTTGCCTTGCCGCACAGCCCGCAACTCGACGAGGAAAAGACGTGTCGTGTCAGGCTCGAAAAATCGATTTTCACACGCGGCGCGAGGAACACATTCAACGTGTTGCCCAAATCGGCAGCCTCGCCCTGTTGGCAATAGGCAATCTCCACCACGTCCTCCCGTCGCCGAATCACGCCCTCGGTGAGCAAAAACCCCGCCGCCAGCTCGGCGTCATGGCCGGGCGTGCGCATCGTGATGGCGATGCCGCGGCCTCGCACGCGAATTTCCAATGGTTCCTCGGTGGCGACGCAATCCTCGCGCTCGGAGGATTCCCCGCCGCGCCAGCTTGTGATTCGCGTGATGGCCACGGCGGGATTCTGGCCCACACGAGTGGTATCGGCATTGGTGTTCTTGCAGGGGCGCATCGTTCCCGGCTATCAAATCCCTGGTGGGTCCCGGCGTCCATGAAAACCGCGACTTTGATTCTGAAAGCGCGAATCCCCGTGACGCCCGCTCATTCATTGATAGGATTTCGGCAATATCACTTTTCCATGAATCGTCGCGATTTTGTCCGCCGGTTTGCTTTTCAAGCTTCGGCCCTCGCCCTTGCCGGTGGCTGGGGTAACTCGCTGGCGGCGGAGACCAAAATGCCGCCGATGGACCCTGCCCAAGCCCGGGATTGGCTCGCGCGCTGGGAAAAAAGCATCCTGGCCGACGAGCGATCACGCTATTGCGACAAGGAGATGGGCGAGGAGCTGGGCTGGCTGGTCAGTCCGTTTCTCAACGGCTTCCATTACGGCTATCGCGCCACCGGCGACACAAAGTGGGTTGCGTTGCTCATTGATTGGATGGATTCCTGCATCAAGCGCGCGGTGAAAGAGCCGGACGGCTGCTTGGGCTGGCCCAAGGGGGACGGCGGAGGCGGCGACACCAGGGAATATTCAGCCGACAGCCTGTTGGGCGAGGCGATGATGTTACGGCCGGTGGTGCTGATGGCGGACCGGATTTGCAAAACTCCGACGCTCAATGCAAAATGGGGCGACGCCGCTCGCGGCTATATCGACCTGGCCGAGCGGGTCTTCGCCAAGTGGGACTCGCGGGCTTGCTGGCGCGAGGTTTCGGCGGGCGGGCTGTGGGTGGTTCCGCTTTTTGGCATCGATCC
>CAZMLP010000390.1:0-1815 GCA_964566745.1 uncultured Verrucomicrobiota bacterium
CAATTGACCGAGGGCCAATGCGGCGAAATGGCCGATTCGCTCGATGGACGCTTGCGCGCGCGGGTCGAGACGGCGGTGAAAAACGCGAATGCCGCCGCGCTGCGCGTGGTTTGACCCTCTCGTTCCCCGGCGTTACTTCCCTTTGAACTCAAGCTGGTAGTGCTGCCGCCGGCGGGTGATGGAGGCGATGTATTCGCGGGTGCCGGGAAAATCCATGTTCCTCAGAAACGCGGCGCTGTTCGTGGCCGCCGGACCTTTGGTCCAGCGCAACACATGGGCGCGGCCCGCGTTGTAATCCGCCAAGGCATACGGCACCGGGTTGTCCGTCCGGGCGTAGCGTTTCAAAATCTTTTGGAGATACCAAGTGCCGGCCAGCACGTTGTCGCGCGGGATCAACATCCACTGATGCGAGAACGGACGAAGATGCTCGGCCTCGGCCCACTCGAAGGCGGCCGGCTCGCGCAGTTGCATCAAGCCCAGTTCCCCCGCGCGCCCGCGCGCTTGTGGATCAAACCGGCTTTCGCGCCAGATCATCGCCTTCACCAGCGCCGGGTCGGCCCAGTAACGTGCCGCCGCCTCGCGCACAAACGCGTCGTAGCGATGCTCCTTCCGCGCCTGCCACCACCAGACATAAAGCACCGCGCCAATCACCAGCACGAGCAGCAGCCAAGGCGGAAGCTTGAGCAACTTGGGCGGCGGCTGGGGTTGAGGTGGGCCCGGAAGCATAACAGACCGGTAACCGTGCAACTAATCTGTTTCCGCGATCGAGACCTTCCCGCCGGCGAGGCGGAGGAAACGCATTACCGTGTCACCATGCCGCATCAGTTTCGCTTCCTCCCACGCGGGAGTGAGTTCCAGCGTGTCGCGCTTGGTGTGCCCGAGGATGAACCGGCCGCCAGGCGCGAGCAGCCGGGGCAGGTGTTCATTGTCGAGCAACTGTTGCGCAAACGAAGTGGAGCGACAACCGACGTTTTTCTCGCCGTACGGCGGGTCTGCCAAAATGAGATCAAACTGCCGGCCGAGACCATCCATTTGTTGGAGCGCGGGAAAAACATCCTGCACGCGAAGTTCGATCCGTTCCGGCGGAATCCCGATGCCCAGAATATTCTTGCGGATGAACTCGGCGTGGCGGCCGGCCTTTTCGACACTCGTCAAACGGCTGGCGCCGCGACTCAGGCACTCAAGGCCAAGCGCGCCCGAGCCGGCGAACAATTCCAGCACGCGCGCCCCCGCCACGCGCTCGCCAAGGCTGTTAAAAATGGCCTGCTTCACCAAATCCGGCGTGGGCCGGACGGCGAGACCTTTGGGAACTTTCAGGACACGACCCCCGGCCGTGCCCCCAATAATGCGCATAATTGTTTACGGAATCGCAGCGCGAACGGTCCCATTGGGACAGCCTCCGCGCTCGCCCTGTTCAATCACGAATTCCGTTTGGAGAACATCCTGAATATTTTGGCGCCCGAAAGATTGTTCGAGGAAATAACGAATTCCAAAATCCGAATGACGAGAGAATCACTAGGCGCCAAGTCTCAAACCATCATCCTCGGGATGGCTTGGCCACGTTTGGAATTTGCGGCTTTCGTCGGTCCAGCTTGGTGGTTTTCACGGTCAGCGAACCCCGGCTTTCGCTCCGTTTGCCACGATTTCCGGAGGCGCGAGATTTTTCACAAAGAACTCCTCGGCTTTGTGCCACACATACGGAATGCCGAGCACGCCATGCCCGGCGCCCGGAACCATCAAGAAATCAAAGTCCTTGTCGGCTTTGATCAGCGCGTTGACCACTTGCATTGTGCTGGAGGGATCGACGTTCTTGTC
>CAZMLP010000391.1:0-6310 GCA_964566745.1 uncultured Verrucomicrobiota bacterium
AGCGCCATCCGCACCTTTGCCCCCGGGCGCGTTCAAATCATCGATCCGACCGGCAAGACTTTCGCCCGACCGCAAAAATTCTCCCTCGAAAAACGCCTGCGCGACAGTTTTGGGGTCCACTCGGGACAGGGAGAATTTGCCGTCGTGTTACGGTTCAGCGAGTTGGTGGCGGATTACATTCGCGAAAAGAAATGGCATTCATCCCAGGAGTTGCGCGAGTTGGAGGACGGCAGCGTGGAGCTTTCGTTGAAGCTCTCCAGCATCGTCGAGGTGCAGCGCTGGATTCTCGGCTGGGGTGGCGAATGCACGGTCGTCTCACCACCCGAGCTGGGGGAGAACATCCGCTCCGCCGCGCAAAAAATCCTTTCCCAACCGGAGACGCCCTCCTCGTCGTGAGACCAGTGTTATCCGCAAGATTCCCAATGCGCGGCGAATAAAGCGAACGCCTCTCCCGGCGGGAATATCCGCACTTTGCACTTTGAAGTTTGGGCGGTTGACCGCACCATTCCCCGCATGGCAACGACTGGCGACGCGCCACTCGACAGACTTTGGCAGGAGTACGGCGAGGTGTTCCGGGATTTTGACGATCTCACCCTCGCGCGTTGGATGGCGCAAACTCTCGGGCAAATCCAGGGGCGCGTCTGGCGGCTCTCGCATCCACTTTTGGGCGCGTACCGGCTCGCGGCACAGTTGGCGCATGACCGGCAGATTTGGCTGAAGCGCCTCGCCACCACTCCCGCCGCGTATATCGAGTCTCCCTGCTGCCGCGCCCCCCTGCTCCCTTTGTTCACGCGCGATGTGCTGGAGTCGGGACTGGTTTGCCAGCACTGCTCGGGAACGGCCGTGCCCTTCGAGGAGATTGCCGCCGATTTACAGGGGCCGATTCGCTCGTGGGCGCAGGAATACGCGCCGGTTCACGCCGTGGCGCATTGGGATGACCGCCAGCGCAAGGGGGCGGGCAATTACGACCGCGCCTACGAGGATGCCGCTCAACAGGCCGAGCATCTGCTCGCCAACGCCGCGCGCGAGCTTCTGCCCAAACTTCTCGAACACCACGCGGCCGTCATTTGGGAGGACCAGGATGAGTGCCTGGACATTCGGCCCGAGGACATCGAGCTTTGACCGGCTGCGGCGGTTGGACCGCGATTTGTGGTTCCAGAGTTTTCGAGTAAAATTTCCCGGCGGATGAAAATTGTCTTTTCAACCATTTCGGAGGCAGGGTGATTAAATTTGTCATCCGCTGGCTTTTCCGTTTGTTGATCTTGGCCATCGTCCTGGTGGTGGCGTTGCTGTTGCTCAAGGACGTTTTGCTGAAGGCGCTGCTCGAGTATCAAATCCGTGCCGCCACCGGGATGGAGGCGAAAATCAGCCGGGTGGAGGCACATCTGGGCGCGCCGGTCCTCAGCGTCGAAGGGGTGCGAATTTATAACACGGCCGAGTTCGGCGGGTCGCCATTCCTGGACATGCCGGAACTGTACCTGGAGTACGATCGCAAGGCGCTGACCGGCGACCGGCTGCACTTTAAATTGATCCGGTTAAATCTCGCCGAATTGAATCTCGTAAAAAACCAGGCGGGCAAAACCAATCTCAACGAGGTGATGACGCGACTGGCAAATCTTGACTCGATGAACTCGAAGGATGGCAAGCCGGTGCCCATGCCCGGGCCATCGCGGTTCGACGGAATCGACACGCTGAACCTCACTTTGGGCAAATTGCGCATGACCGATCTCAAGGACCCGTCCAAGAGCCGTGACTTCGAGATGGGCCTCAAAGACGAGATCGTGACCAACGTCAAAAGCGAGGACGACCTGGCTGTGGTGGCGTTGAAAGTGATGCTGCGCAACGCCCCGGCGTGGTTCGCGCCGCCGACTCAGAAAAAGCTGACTGTGCCGCCGGTTGTCTCACCGGCAAAACGCTGACGGTTGGGCGACCCGCGACAAGCAGACGTCACCCTTCTCATCACTGGTCACCAACCTTTCTCCGCGCGTCCGCCTATCCGCAGTGAATTAGATCGCCACCTCACTTCACTTCGAGATTGAAGTTCAACTCAGTGGTCGAGTCGGTCAGGCGGTTGTAGATCTTGATCTGTTTGATCTGCCAGTGGTCATTCACCTTTTCGAGTTTGCTCACTGAGAATTCTTTCACACGATCCCCGACAAGATCATAGGCGTCGGCACGCAGGAGTCCCCCTGTCTCCACGTCGATCCAGGAAAGCACGCGCGCGTATCCTTTTTTCGAGGGACTCGGGTTTGTGCTTTCCAGCACCCGGCAGTAGCGGCTCTTGCGCATTTCCTTTTTAACCAGTCGCTGCGCGGGCCAATGGAAAAATTCCAGCCCAAGATCGGCCAGCCAAAAATCCGAGCCGACGAAGGGACGCTCCGTCTCGGCGCCGGCAAGGACTACAGAACCATTCGTTCCGGTGGCGAGACTGTATTTGTTCGGACCTGTCGCCTCATGAGTCACGACCAGTTTTTCGGCGGGAATTCCGTTGGTGGCTTGGGTCTCGTAAATGGATTGCCATGCCACCGGATCATCGACAAACCGCAACTCCACCGGAATCTCGGTGGCCTTTCCATTCGCAGGGTCGATTCGAAGGCTGCCCTTCGCTTCAATGACGGGTTTCTGCGCGCGAAGAAACGATGCCAATGCCTGGCCGTCGTCGAGCGGGTCATTTTGCGCCCGGGCCTGCCCCGTGAAGACAAGCAAGGAGGCGAGGGCGAGCGCCACAAAAGGGACACGGAGACAAATGCGTTTCATCACGCAAACAATGTCTTATCGGGCAGGAGCCAAGGCCAGCGGAAACAACTCGCTGACATGACGAATGAAACTCACCTTAAGCTTTTGGCGAACTTCCTCGGGAACATCGAGCCAATCGTTGCGATTCTGGTCGGGCAAGAGAACGTGCTTGATGCGAGAGCGGGCCGCGGCGAGCACCTTCTCCTTGATGCCGCCGACGCGCAACACCCGGCCGCGCAAGCTGATCTCACCAGTCATCGCCACATCCGACCGGACCCGGCGATGCGTGAAGAGCGAGGCGAGCGCGACGGAAATGGTGGTGCCGGCGCTCGGGCCATCCTTCGGCGTGGCGCCGGCGGGCACATGAATGTGAATGTCAAACTTGTCGAAATCACTCAGGTCGAAGCCCAAATTTTTCGATTGGCTGCGGAGATAACTAAGGGCGGTCTGCGCGCTCTCCTTCATCACCTCGCCCAGCGAGCCGGTAAGGATCAACTTTCCATTGCCCGGCATTCGTGTCGCCTCGATGAACAAAATATCCCCGCCCACCGGCGTCCAGCCCAAGCCAGTCGCAATGCCACATTCGGTGATGTTCTCGGCGGCGTCGGCGACGTAGCGCGGTGGTCCCAGGAGATCGGTCAAATCCTTCGGATTGACGATCATCGGCCGGTGTTTGTCATCACTGGCGATCTTGCGCGCGGCCTTGCGGGTGAGGTTGGCGATCTCCCGCTCCAAGTTGCGCACCCCTGCCTCGCGCGTGTAATCCTGAATCACCTGCCGAAGCGTCGGGTCCGGGAAGCGCACCAACTTGGCCTTCAACCCGTGCTCCTCCAACTGGCGCGGCACCAGGTAACGCCGGGCAATCTGCAGCTTCTCCGTGGCCGTGTAGCTGGGCAACTCGATTACTTCCAGACGGTCGCGCAACGCGGGATTGATCGGGTCAAGCCAGTTCGCCGTGCAGATGAACAGCACATGCGAGAGGTCAAACGGCAGATCGAGATAGTGGTCTGTGAAAGTGGAGTTCTGCTGGGGATCGAGCACCTCGAGCAGCGCGGAGGCGGGGTCGCCGCGAAAATCCGAGCCGATCTTGTCCAGCTCGTCGAGCAGCATCACCGGGTTGTTGCTGTCCACGCGCCGCAGGCTTTGCAGGATGCGCCCGGGCAAGGCCCCCACGTAGGTGCGGCGATGCCCGCGAATCTCGGCCTCGTCCCGCATGCCGCCAAGGGCGAGCCGCACGAACTTGCGACCCAAGGCGTCCGCCACGCTTTTGCCCAGGGAGGTTTTGCCCACCCCGGGTGGCCCAACCAGGCAGAGAATCGGCCCTTTCAACTGTTTCCGCAGTTTGATCACCGCCAGATACTCAAGCAGACGGTCCTTGACCTTGTTCAGGCCATGATGCTGCTCGTCCAGCAACTGGCTGGCGGCCTCGAGATCCAGCTTGTCCTCCGTGGACGTGTTCCAGGGCAAATTGACCAGCCAGTCCACATAGTTCCGCGAGACGGTGTACTCCGCCACAGAGGGAGGAATGGATTGCAGGCGGTCAATCTCCTTGAGCGCGATCTTGCGCGCCTCCTCGGACATGTCCCGCTGCTCGACCTGCGCCCGCAGCGTGTGAATCTCGCTGGTGGAGGGATCACTCTCGCCCAACTCGCGCTGGATGGCGCGCATCTGCTCGCGCAGAAAAAATTCGCGCTGGCTCTTCGACATCGAGCTGGCGACTTCCTTCTGAATCTTGGAGCCAAGCGTCAGCACCTCCAGTTCACGTCCCAGCAAAGGCACCAGCTTGTTCAGCCGTTCCTTGACGTTGGTGGTCTCCAGCAACTGGAGGCGCTCCTCCAGACTGAGATTGACGTTGGCCGCGATGAGGTCAGCCAGCTTGCCGGGTTCCTCGGTGTTGAGCGCGGCGACCTTCACCTGCTCGGAAAGGGCGGGAGAAAGATTCGTGATCTCCTGAAATTGCTGCTGGGCGCTCCGGGCAAGCGCGACGGTCTCAACCGACTCGTCCTCCTGCTCCTCCAAGCGCTCCACCCTGGCCTTGAGATACGGCTCCAACGCCTCGTAGTTGGCGATCCGCACCCGGCACAATCCCTCAATCAGCACGCGAATCGTGTTGTCCGGGAACTTGAGCATCTTCATCACCCGCGCGCCGCAGCCGTGGTTCCACAAGTCTTGCGGGCCGGGGTTTTGCACATCCTCCTTGCGCTGCAAAACGAGGGCAAGAAAACGGTCGCCCGCCACCACATCATCAATCAGCCGGATGCTCTCGGCCGACTCGACCAGCAGCGGGGAAACCATTCCCGGAAAAATGACAATATCGGAAAGCCCAAGAACCGGCAGAACATCGGGAAGCGGCTGGCTGGTCCGGGGAGATGAAGGCGCGTCACTGTCGTCGTCACCCCCGCCCGCCCCCATGATACTCACGAAATCGTCTTCGGGTGTGATCATTTAGGTGATGGCGGAGACGAATCGCGAATGGAAGCGGGGTTAGATGCCGTTGCTGGTGGTGATGGGAACCAATTTCGGCCCCTTGGCGGAGGCAGGCAGTTCCGGCGCCTCAATGCGGAGAAAACCGTTTTGATAAGAAGCACGCGCCTGGCTCAGATCGTATCCCGGAGGCAAATCAATAACGCTCTCGAAAGAGCCGTAATTGATCTCCATAACCAGGAATTTGCGCTTGGTGCCGGCCCCGTAGTCCGTGCGCTGGCCGCTGAGTCGGATGCGGTTGCCCTCGACGCTTAACTCCAAGTCCTCACGCCGCATGCCGGCGAGCTCCACTTTCACCATCAGCCCGTTCTCCACGAGTAGAACATCCGTGTTAGGCACCCAAGATCCTTCCGCCGAGACGGCGCCTTTTTTCTTGGACGCCAGCTTCTGCGGGAAATCGGTCAGTGAGACTGGTTTATTCAGGGCCATGACAGGTGGTGGTGAGAGTAAAGAGGAAACGGGATGATGGCAAGCGGTCACTCAGGCCGGACCACAACCCGGGGACGCTCGCCCTTCCGGCCGCAAATCATAATGGACCCGCGAGGAGGCACGCCGCCGGAACCGGAACAGCCACAAGCGCTAGCCTTTTGAAAGGCGTACTTCGGTCGTCGCCAAGCCTGCCGGGCGAAGAGAGCGGCGGTCACGGCGACAATGGAGAGCGAAACTGCTTGTTGCCAGTCCATGCGCCCAACATACCGCAACTTTATTTTGGCGCAACCGGGATAATGGCCGAAAGACCCTTTTTCGGACTCGCAAACCGGAATTTTCAGACCAGCGCCGAGTTTCGTGGCACTCGGACAATCACCGTGCCGGCGATCTTGTCATGCCAGGACTGCCGCTCCCGATCCCAGCCCACCCAAAAGAAGCCGAGCAGAAAAACAATGGCGGAAAAGAAAGCGGACAACGCCCGGACCAGGGCGACGAAGAAATCCACCGGCCGGCCATCGATGCGGACCAGCTTCAGACCAAACACCAGCCCGCCAATCGTGGTGCCTTTCCAAGCCCACATAATCATGTGATACAGCGGCAAGAAAACGATAATCGAGGGCGGGAAATGAGTGAAGGCCACCAGGATGCCCAACAGGAGAAT
>CAZMLP010000392.1:0-13232 GCA_964566745.1 uncultured Verrucomicrobiota bacterium
ACGCCGAACAAGTCCCTGGCCACCACGGGCCACTCGGGACAAAACGTATGGGCGACCAGTTTGAAGGGCGCGGATGCCACCTCATCGGTCAGCGATTTGATTGGCCCGGCGATTCTGTTGAAATCCGGCAACAAGGCCACCTTGCGATTCTGGCAAATGTACGACCTGACGGACAAATCAGAGTTTCTCGATTTGCAATTGGGCGAGGTGGATGTGACCACCAACAATGGCGCGCGTTGGATTCCATTGTACGCCCCTCCCATTGACTCGCCGAGCGACGATAGGGAAGAGGTGGTGCTGGATCTCACGCCTTACATTGGCCAGGTGATCCGGCTTGGCTGGCACTACGAGTTGTTCTCGTTTGACGTGACGGACAACCCCGGCTGGATGATTGACGATATTTCCGTCACCGTCACCAATGCGCCCATTGGCAACTTGACGGTGACCAACAATATCTCCCAGGCGCGGTTCACGATCGCCGGTCCTACCACCAACACCGGGACCGGTTTGAGTTACAGCTTCACCAACGCCGCCGCCGGCCAGTACATCGTGACATGGGAGCCCGTTCCGTATTACACGACCCCATCGCCGCAAACGAACAACCTGACAACCAACGGAGCCATTTCCTTCAGTGGAGTGTACACGTTCGCGGACGTGAATCACAATGGCATCTCCGACGCGTGGGAGGCGGCCTTTTTTGGCTCCGTTTCCGCGAATCACCCGGCGACCACGGACACAGATCACGACGGGATGAGTGATTACGCCGAGTTTTTTGCGGGCACCGATCCGACCAACGCCGAGTCGCATCTGGAAATTGCCATGCCGGTCGTCAATTCCAACCGCACGATTGGATTCAATTGGAACGCCATTCCCGGCAGGTCGTACCGGCTGGAAGGGACAACGGACGCCACCAACTGGATTGTTTACTCGGACTGGGTGATCGCAACGAGCGCCACCGCCTCGATCACGTTGCCGCCGCTCGCCCAGCGCCAGTCTTACTTGTTCCGCCTGCGCGTGCAGCCTTGAGTCGGGAAAATGAGAATTGGTTGGGGAGAAATGACAGGCGAGTCTGACTTCCTTTCAAAGGTAACTTGTTTGTTTTTCTCTGCGCCTCAGCGTCTCCGCGGTGAACTTGCGTCCGCCCTCACAACAAATTCACCGGGTCGATGTCGATGGTGAGTGACACATCATCCGGCAGTGCCACCGTCTCGGACAACTTTGCGAGAACCTGGCTCAACCGGCTCATCAGTTTCGTTCGCAGCATCAACTGATAGCGATAGAACGTCTCGGCGCGCAGCAACGGCGCTGGCGCCGGGCCGGCGATGACCAGGTCTTTCAGCGAGCCTGCCGCCTTCTCGATTTCCTTGCGCCAATGCTCGGCGGAGAGCCGCGCCTTGTCCTCATTCCTCCCCTTGAGGGTGAGCAACGCCGCCCGGCTGATCGGCGGGTAGCGCAGTTGCTCGCGAAACTCGATCTCTTGCTCGTAAAACCCGGCGAAGTCGTGCCGGCGCGCGTATTGGATGGCCGGATGAAACGGGGTGAACGCTTGCACGATCACCTCGCCCTCGACGTCGCCGCGCCCGGCTCGTCCGGCAACTTGGGTAAGTAGCTGGAAAGTGCGCTCGGAGGCGCGAAAGTCCGGCTGGTGCAGGCTGAGATCCGCGTGGATAACGCCAACTAGGGTCACGTTCTCAAAGTGCAGGCCCTTGGCGATCATTTGCGTGCCCACCAGGATGTCGATCTTGCCGGTTTTGAAATCGCCCAGGATGCGCCGGTAATCCTCCTTGCGCTTGAGGGTGTCCGAGTCCATGCGCGTCACGCGCGCCTGAGGGAAAAGCTTTGTCAGGGTGTCCTCCACTTTTTCCGTGCCGAGGCCGCTGTAGCGAATGCCTGGACTTTTGCATTGCGGGGCAGGGCAGAGGGAAGGCGCGGTCTCCTCATGGCCACAAATGTGGCAGCAGAGCAGCTGGCTATGGCGGTGATAGGTGAGCGACACACTGCAATTCGGGCAGCCGGCGACGTATCCGCATTTCGGGCACTGCAATGAGGTCGAGTAGCCCCGCCGGTTGAGGAAGAGCATCACCTGCTCGCGCTTCTCGATCCGTTGCAGGATGGCCTCGCGGAGTTGCTGGGAGAAAATCGGAGTGCCCTTTTGTTTGCGCGTCTCCTGGCGCATGTCCACCACGCGCACCACGGGCATCTTTTTCTCGTCGGCGCGGATGGTCAGCTCAAGCAGCGCGTATTTGCCGCGCTGCACGTTGTAAAAACTCTCCAGCGATGGCGTCGCCGAGCCCAGCACCACCACGGCTTTTTCCATTTGGCCGCGCACCACGGCGACATCACGCGCGTGGTAACGCGGGGCTTCCTCCTGCTTGTAGGAATGCTCGTGCTCCTCGTCCACGATGATGAGACCGAGTGGATCAACCGGCGCGAAAATGGCCGAGCGCGCGCCAATGACGATCCGCGCGCGGCCCTGGCGAATCTTGTGCCACTCGTCGTGCCGCTCGCCCGTCGAGAGATGGCTGTGCAACACAGCCACCAGCGTGCGCAATGGACCGCTGCTGAATCGAGCTTTGAAACGTTCGACGGTTTGCGGCGTCAGGGAGATTTCCGGGACGAGCACAATGGCGCCCCGCCCACGCTCCAATGAGTGAGCAATCGCCTGGAGATATACCTCGGTCTTGCCGCTGCCCGTGACGCCGTGGAGCAGAAACACGCCCCCCGCGCCCGGAGGGGAGGACGTTTCAGGTGCCGCGTCTGCGGCGCCCGGTTCCATCGCCGCGTTGATCTCTGCCAGCGCGGCGGTTTGCTCGGCATTTAGCGCCAGCGGAAGCGTCGGGAGGATCAACTCATTGGCATAAGGGTCGCGCTCCGAGATCGCCGTGCCCACGCTCACCAGACCTTTGTCCTCCAACCGCCGGATCGTGTCGGCGGTCGCGCCGGTGAGTTCAATTAGCCTCTGCAACGGCAACTCGCGCCATTCCTCGATGACGTTCCAGATGTCCTGCTGGCGTTTGGTGAGTTTGGGCGGCTCGCCAGCCGTCGGAATGACGCGCACGAACAACCGTTCCCGCCAGCCGGCCTCCTCGCGCCGGATTGCCTCGGGCAGCACACTTTTGAGGGCAATTTCCGGGGCGCAACAGTAGTACTCGCCAATCCACCGCGCCAGCCGCAGCACCTTGGGAGTGACCACCGATTGCGCGCCCACAATTTGTGTGATGGCACGGAGATTTCCATGTGGCGAGTCGTTGACTAGCGCTGTGACGCAACCGGTCACCTGCCGGTGGCCGAACGGCACCTTCACGCGCGTGCCCACCTCCACCTGCCCCTCGAACCCGGCCGGAATGAGGTAATCAAACTCCTTGCGGAGCGCGATTTCCAAAGTGACGCGCGCGATCATCCGCCCGAGGAAACCCCAAAGTCAGGTCATGGAGAAAGGGAAATCTGGCCGGTCGGGGCGGGTTCCCACGGCACGTTTTCCGCCTATAGTGTAGAGATATTGATTGCGCGACACCGATGGTTTTGTATAGGGTTCCTCCAGCGCCTCCGATACCCCGTCAGCCGCCCATAAGGTAGCGTAAAAAGACGTTCTTGTCCTGCCTGATCGCGTGTTTGGGGAATTTTGATCGCAGTGCTTTCGGAGAAACGCCGGTCGGAAACGACCACAAGCAAGAGAAACTGAAACAGATTTGGCCCGGTGGGGATCGCTTTTAGCGGAGATCCCCCATCCCTCCGCAAACCTTGGCATCCTCGCCGGGCCGCTCTTGCCAGTTCAAGGCGCCGTTCCCAGTGGCCGGGGGAGAGCTTCCTGCCGACCGTTTCTAGTTGGACTTGCCACGCTGCAGCCAGGCGCGATGGCGGCGCAACTCCGTCCGCAACAGGCACTCGACACGTTCCGCCTCGTTCTGGTTGAACAGGCAGTTGCCTGGCAACGACTCCTCGCAGACACCGCAGAGTTTCTGGCGTCGGCTGTAAACAATGGAGCCGCAGGAAGGGCAGCGGGCCTCCCGGGGTTGCACGCCGATGCGGGCCAAAAGGAACCGGTAACCGGACGGGCAGGCGCTTCCGGCGGTCTTGGAGACTAGGGACGCGTTCATGGTCATTCCGTTCGTAAACTTCAAATCATGTGAGTGTTAGCCGGCCGGGCGTGGTGGTGATCCAGCCCTTGGGGGCCGGGCACGCCGGGCAACTGTTTTGGCGAGCCGCCTGGATTTTCTCTTCGGCGACCGCGCGGCATTCGTCCTCGCGCTGTAAGGTAAGACACCAAATTCTTCGAAATGGTTGCATTACATTTTTGCAATCCATTTGTATGTCGCGCGCCTTCGCTCACGCAGGTAACAACGTTTACAATGCGCGGTTGGATCGCTACGCTGCCAAACATGAAACCTCCGCCGCTCGCGCGCTGCTGGATGTCACTCTGGAGCAGTCTGCTCGCGGTTGGCGCGCTCCTCGCCGGGCATGCCGCCGAGCGCCCGATTTCGCTGCACCCGGACAATCCGCACTATTTTCTTTTCCGGGGACAACCGACGGTCCTGATCACCTCCACGGAACACTACGGCGCGGTGCTCAACCCGGATTTTCATTACCTGGCTTATCTCGACGCGCTGAAGGCGGCCGGTCTGAACTTCGCCCGCATCGTCAACGGTAATTTCTTGGAGGCCACAAATGCCGTTCTCTGGCGTGGTGGCGACCAGAACCCCTTGGCGCCGCGCCACGGCCGTTACCTTGCGCCGTGGGCGCGCAGTGACCAGCCGGGCTATATTGGCGGCGGTAACAAGTTCGACCTCAACAAGTGGGACGGCGACTATTTTCAACGGTTGCGCGAGTTCGTTCGCGCCGCGAGCGACCGGGGCATCGTGGTGGAGATTAATGCCTTCTACGTCATGTACGACGAGGGGCCGGAGCGGGGCAGTTGGGTGCTCAGCCCGTTGAATGAGCGCAACAACATCAACGGCATCGGCAAGAAGCCGTGGAACCGTTACAACACTCTCGATGATGTGGCGTTGGTGTCGCGACAGGACGCGCTCCTTCGGCGGACGCTGGTGGAACTGAACGAGTTCGACAACGTTTACTACGAGATTTGTGACGAGCCGTATTTTTCCGGCGCCAGCCCCGGGGAAACCGCCGCCTGGCAAAACCATCTCATCACCATATTCACCGCCACAGAGCGCGCCTTGCCGAACCGCCATTTGATTGCGATGAATTTTGCGAATGGTTACCTCGCGGTGGACCGTCCCAATCCAGCAGTTTCCATTTTCAATTTTCATTACTGCTCGCCGCCCGCCGCCGTGCCGCTCAATTGGCATTTCAACAAGCCGATCATGTTCGACGAAACGGACGGTCATGGGGGGCACAAGACGCCGGAGCGCCGCCGGGAGGCGTGGGCTTTTCTATTCAGCGGCGGCGCCGGATACAACAATCTCGATCCTTCCTTTGCGACGGACGACCCCGCGGGCATTGGCGCCGTGGCGCAGGCGGATGGGCGTTACGATTGCCGCATTCTGCGCGCGCAACTCGGTTTGCTCAAGCGGTACATGGATCACTTGAACTTTATTCGCATGCGGCCCAACCAGCAATTGCTGCGGCCGTGGCCGCACTCGCCGAGCGAGGCGGTGTACATGCTGGAGGAGCCCAGCAAAACCTACGCGGTCTATTTTCGTGGCTCGGACAAGCCGCGCCGCACCCGGTTCTCGATGGACCTGCCGTCTGGCGAATGGAAGGCGGAGTGGGCCAACCCGCGCGATGGGGGCGTCGAGGAACAGCCTGCATTCAAGCATCCGGGCGGCGCCTGGTTGAGCGAGACGCCGGATTTTACCGAGGACATTGTGTTAAAACTGCTCCGTGTCGAAGCGCCTTGACAGCCCGTTAAATAATATTGGACGCCGCCATTTCGCCCAAAACCAAAATTCCTCCCAGCGGCGGCAGCCAGAGTTTTTTAAACGGGCTGTTAAGCGGTTTGTCGGCCGGTGAGACCTCTCAAGAGGGGGTGTTCTTAGACTCCGGGATTTTCATGGCGACGTAAGTGCCCGAGCTAATCCCCATCAACGTGAGCAAGGTGGTGTTAAATTCAGGCATCGACAGGTTGGAGAACGACTTCATCAGAAAAATCAATCCCAACACCATGTTCCAGATGACAAGTTGAAAGCGGTGGACACTGGGGCCGTTGGCGTCGCTGATCAAATCGAGCAAAAGTCCCTCGGAAGCCTGTGTGGCCGGAGCGGGCGCGGCGGGAGGTGGGTTCCCAGGGACAGGCGCGGGAGGATTTTCCAATCCCGGCGCGGCGGCTCCAGGGGCTTGATTGCCAACCGCGGGCGCCTGGCTCGCGGCGGGGCCTTTTTTATTCCAATCCACGGCCACGCCACCCAGCGCCGTGCCCGCGCTGATGCCCAAGAGGATCACCGCGGTTTGCGACAACGTGTCCACCGTGCCCGTCAGAAGCCAGATGAACACGAACTATACCAAAATCACAAAAAACCAGAATGCCAGTTGTGTGCGCGCGGTGCTGTAGGGCTTCTGTGTGTCCGGCAATTTGACGGCGGGGTCCCGCAGGATGGCAGTGTGGGTGGCCAGCCGGAAAAAGTACCAGAGAATCACGATCAGGAGAAAAATCCAGATGAGAAGGCGCGCGGGGGACAGCAAAACAAAGTTGATGGTGACAGGGGTGTTGTTGAGCGCCGGCAAGGGGATTCCTCTCGGCAGTCCCACGCTAACCGGCAGGTTTTGGAGGAAATGCTTGGGCCGGCTCAGGATGTCGATCCAAGGGCCTTTGTTGGTGTCGTTGATCTGCAAATGATAACGCAGCGCGGTGACGGGCAGCGCGGCATTGGTCGGGGTGAGCGGAACGATTGCCTCCGGGACCAGGCCGGTCATGGCCATGCCGTCCAGATAGAGAAGGATGGGGGCGTTGCTGGCCGCCGCGGCGAGGATCGAGTATTGGGTGACGAGCACGTCAATCCGGTTGCGCAGACCCGCCTCGTTGGAGTTGGTGTTGTTGCTGTTTCCAACCCCCGCCACGCTTGGCAGGCTTTGCGCGGCGAGCGGTGTCATTTCCCCCGCGCTCAACGCGATGAGCGCAAGCGTGAACGGCAAAAAAAGCCGAAAACATTTCGAGCAGGCAACTTGAGCGAATAATTGCATAAGCCTCGGGAATTCAGGTCCTTGACCCTAACGACTGGGTGGATGCTCCGAATTTCCTTTAGGGACGATCTTCCGGCAAGCCTTTTCAGTGCAATGCCAGAGCACAAATTATCCGCGAAATTAGTTTCTATGCTGTGACTCAGTCCGGCGCGTAGTGACGATGAAACCGGCTCGATTCGAACACTTGCACCTGGCCGGCCGGTTTGCGCACCACACGCGTCGCCACCTTTGAAGCGTGCTCGATGAACTGCAATCCCGCCTCGGGGCCGAGCACGCTCACCACTTTCGTAAGGCTGTCGGCGGTCATGCAGTCCGGCCCGATGACCGTGACGAGGCTGTGATCGGTCAGGCCAATGCCGGTATGCGGATCGACGATGTGGGAGTAGCGTTTTCCCTCGATCTCGAGACGCTGGAACAAATCGCCCGAAGTCGCAAGGCCCCCGTGCTTCAGCACAACAAATCGCGCCGGCGGAGCGTTGGTGACATCCAGCGGAGCCAGCTCCACGCGCCAGCCTTTCTTGCCGGGCGGGGGATCGGTCACCGCCAAATCCCCGCCACCGGACACGAGGGCGCTGCGGATGCCCCGCACAGTCAATACTTTCAGCGCCTCGTCCACCGCGTAACCCTTCGCGATTCCACCCAGGTCGAGCCGCATGTTGGGAACCAGCAGGCGGGCAGTGTGGCGACGGCGGTTCAATTGCACATGCTGGTAACCGACGGCCTTGCGGGCCTCCGCGAGCCGTGCGGGATCGGGCATTTTTAATTCGCGGCGCGCCTTGCGCCAGAGATTCACGCACGGGCCGACGGTCACATCGAACGCGCCACCACTCCGCTCCGAGAGGTCTTGCGCCCGGGTGAGGACGCGCCAGAGATCCTCGCCCACCGGGATGTCGCGCCCCGAGCCGGAGGTGCGGGAGAGACGGCTTAACTCGCTGTCCGCATCGTAGTCCGTCATGATGTCATTGAGCTGTTTGATGCGTTGGAACGCCATGTTGGACGCCGCATCGGCAGCCTTTTTGTCCGGTGCGTAAAGAATCATGCGGAATGGCAGTCCCATCTGTGGCTGCTCATATTCGAAGCGTTGCAACGGGGCGGCGTGGAGGGTGGCAGCGGCAAATAGCCAAACGATAAGGAGATGAAAAATCCCCTTTGCCGATTTTTGTCGCAAGGAGCAGTCAGGAAAGAACGGCTCGTCAGAGCCTCGCCCCACTGTCGAGGGTAATGCAGAATTATCGCCGAAAATCATAGGGTAAGGCTGGCCGCGGTTAAAAAATCGCCAAAAAGATGATAGTTGATCTCCGCGATAGTGGGGCGAGGCTCCGACGAGCCGGTTTCTCGAAAACCGTGGATTGCTTCTTATCATCTTCGATTCGTCGCAGTGCCATCTCATGGAGCAATTGGACTCCTTCACTCCCCGCCATCATTCACTCAATGGTAAGAATGGCGTTGGCGGCGCGCGTCGCGGCGCCTGGTTCTCCCAGGGAACCAATGGCTTGCGCGAGCTTGACTCGCACCTCGCCCCGCCGGGCCTCGTTTCGGAGCAGATCGAGCGCTTCGCGGGCCAAGTTTTCCGGAGTGGCGTCTGCCTGGATCAACTCGGGAAGCACCCGTTCCGCAGCGAGCAGGTTGGGCATGGCGATGAAAGGAACCTTTACAATTTGACGCGCCATCCAGTAGGTGGGCCAAGAGAGTTTGTAAAGGACCACGGCGGGCACGCCAAAGAACGCGCATTCCAAAGTGACCGTGCCTGACGATGCGATGGCCAAGTCCGCCACGCGCAACGCGTCCGTGAGTCCGCCGATTTGGACGGTGACCTCGGCCAGGCCACTCAAGAGGGGTCGTGCCATGCTTGCCAATGTCTCGTTGGGCAGCACCAGCCGAAAGCGCGCTGGCACTTGCGCGGCGACGGTTTTGGCGGCCTCAAGCATGGCCGGCAGGTGGCGACGCACTTCCCCCACGCGACTGCCCGGCAATAACAACACCTCGCGCCGGCGGTCGGGGAGTGAAGATGGTCCCGTCAATTGATGACGCCAGGCCGCCGCGTCGGGACCGTGGCGGTCAATCATCGGGTGCCCCACAAACTCCACACGCAGCTTGCGCGCGTGGCTTGCGTACCATGCCTGCTCGAAGGGAAAGATGCTCAGCAGCAGATCGACATCGCGCTCCAAGGTCTCCGCCCGGCCCGGGCGCGACGCCCAGACCTGCGGCGAAACATAGTACACAATGCGCGGTCGCCAGTTGTTGAACGGCCCATGCCCGGCGCGGACGCGCGTTTGGATGGCTGCCGCGAACCGGCGGTTGAACCCCGCATAATCGACCAGAATGATCACATCTGGCTGACGGTCCAGCGCGAGTTGGATCAGTTGTTCGAAAAAGCCTTTGAACTTCCGATAGTGCCGGAGGACCTCGGACAAACCGAAAACGGCATGAGCCGTGAGGTCAACGGCCAACTCTACCCCGGCAGCGGCCATGCGCGGTCCCCCGGCGCCAAAAAAGCGGGGCGCGAGCGAGCGATCCAGTGGCTGGTTGTCGCGCGTGGCCCTGCAAGGCTGTTGCTCAATGGCCGCCCGCAATGCTGTGACCAGTTCGGCAGCCAGCATGTCCCCGCTCGGCTCCCCGGCGATGAGCATGAAGCTGGCGGGCTGTGGGAAGAAACTCACACGGAAAGAATTCGTTGCGAGGGCCGTTGATTCAAACGCGGCTGTAAGTGAGTAATAGCCGGTCGGTCACTTCCTCGTTTTCCAAACTTTGCCCTTCCATTTGAAAACGTCTCAGCATGGACCGGCCACAATTTATCAAGATTTCGCTTTCGAAAAGGCCGTCGGGAAGATCGAACGGGCAAGAAAGATCACCCGATTTCTTGGAACCGTCCAGACTTAGGGCGACGAAGACGCCGCGTTCTTTGCAGGCGCGAACTTCTGAAAAAAGGTCCGGCAAATTAAAGGTTTGTGCGCCATAAAGAATTCCTTGGCTGTAGGTGTAAGGCGGATCGCAATAAACCAGATCGCCCTCTCCTGCCTCTGCCATTGTTTCCCGGAAATCTGCAAGGCGCACTTGAATATTTGCCGCGCGCCGATGCCATTCATCAACGCGTCTGTCAAAACTTTCGGGCGAAATAGGATCGTGAATACCACACGGGGTGGACATGTATCCATCCGCCTTCCGAAACCGGACGACTCCTCCATAACACGCTCGGCACAGAAACAAAAAATCAGCCCCATTGGGGCGCGCATTGTAGGCGGCCTTAATATTTTCGTACGCCAGCACCTTTTCCGCGGAAGTGCTTGAATGCCAACGGTCAGCATACCATTTTTTAAGCTTTGCCGGATCTTCGACTAATGCCCGCCAAATTTCGACCAGGGGAGGAAATGTGTCTCCGGCCACTCCATTGGACGGCGCCAGTGTGGCCAACACCGCGCCGCTTCCAAGAAATGGCTCGAAATAGCGCCGATATTTGCGAGGAAAATTAGAGGCAATCTCGGCGGCAAAGCGGTGCTTGCTGCCGATCCATTTGAGCAACTGGCCAGCCGGAGGCTTGATGCTGCTCCGGTCGAACGGGGTAAATAGCGCCAATTGCATAGCAGTCACTGAGACTGTCATAAAGCAGCTGGCGAATCAAATTAATTATCCTGTTTTGGGATTTTGCCTCTCGAGTGGCTAATCTCGAAAAAGTTGAAGAGCATCCATTCAACAGAGCAGGCGGCGCTGAGGAAAGTTGTTCGGGAATCTCGACTTCAAGCCGGGATGACTCAAGCACAACTTGCGGACCGGCTTAAGCTCCCGCAGTCCTTTGTCAGCAAATACGAGTCCGGGGAGCGCCGTTTGGATGTTTTGGAACTTCGTCGCGTCTGTGTTGCTTTGAATATTTCTTTGGTTGACATGGTTCAGCAGATTGAGAGGGAGTTGAAGTGAAGCCCGACCTCCGCTTTTTGCGGCAGTCAAAGCCGTTTTGGGCGCATGTCCGTTCAATCAGCCAGCGACTTGGTTACACGGACCGAACTACTGGCGATATTAAGGTGCCGACTCTTCCAGAAATTGAAACCGCATTGCGCGATCTTTCCCTCTCTCCTGCAGGTTTGAGAGGTGAAAATGGAGAGCCATCCGCTCTGGCGAATTTGTTAATCGGCTATTTCGGTTATCGTGCGGAGGCATTGAATCGTATCGTGCGGCCTTCGCTGATGGACGTGCGGGAGGCGGAAACATTGTTCAAAGAGGTCCGATTGTCCTTGAACTCGAAGACTTCGATCCCGATGAACAAGCAGAAAGGCAAGAAGCGCAAACCGGCCTTCCTGACCGGAATCGTTAATATGATTGTTGATGCTCATCGCGGGATTTGGTCTTGCGATTTGGATTGTCGGCAATTGACCAGTATCACGTTGAATGGATTCCCACTACGAACCCTCGCCCGTCGAGTTGACGGTGCGTTTCCATCGCCAGTGAATCCCGTCGCGATTTGGGAAATTAAAGAATATTACCATACCACAACTTTTGGCAGCAGGGTCGCTGACGGCGTCTACGAGACACTTTTGGACGGAATGGAATTGGAGGAGTTAAACCAGAACGAGGGGATTCATGTGCGACATTATCTAGTGCTCGACGACAGATTCACCTGGTGGGAGTGCGGTCGTTCTTATTTGTGCCGCGTGATTGACATGCTTCATATGGGCTATGTCGATGAGGTGTTATTTGGCCGGGAGACAGTGAAACGTCTGCCGTCCCTTGTGGACGAATGGGCGGCCATTGCGGCGGCCCGTTCAGGCCAAAAAAGCCTGAATTTATGAAATCGATTTGGCGGCGCGCACCTGTCTTGTAATCTCGAACGCAAGATCAAGCGCCTGTTTGGCCGACTCTCCGCTGACCACCGGGGTTTGCCGCGCGCGGACGCAGTCGATGAAGTGCCGCAGCTCGAGCTTAAGCGGCTCGTCCTTGGCGATGGGCACCGGCTCGCGAACGATTTTCTTGCCAGCGAACTGGCTTACAATGGTCTCGTCGCGCGACGCCAGCAGCTTTTTGAGCAACGACGACTCGCTTTCGCCGTCGCGAGCGATGCGATAGATGAAGCCCTCTTGCGCGCGGTAATCGAGGGAGACGTAGCTGGGTGACGGCCCGGCACTGAAGACACGAATTTTGCGCAGGCGCTCAGGGCTAATGCGGCTGGCGGTCAGATTCGCCACGCAACCGTTGGCAAAGCGCAACCGCGCGTTGGCGATGTCCTCGGAAGTGCTCAACACCGGGATGCCAACCGCATCGACAGCCATTACCGGGGAGTTCACAAAGGCGAGCACCACGTCGAGGTCGTGGATCATCAGGTCGAGCACCACCCCGATATCCGTGCTGCGCGCGGGATAGGGCGAGAGCCGGTGCGCCTCTATAAAGCGCGGCTCGGTTGCGACCTGCTGCAAATATTGGAAGACCGGGTTAAAGCGCTCAACGTGGCCGACTTGCAGCACGCAGTTATGCCGGCGCGCCAACTCGACCAACTCCGATGCCTGCGCGGCGTGGTCAGTCATCGGCTTCTCGATGAGCAGGTGTTTGCCTTGCGGAAGCAAGGTGCGCGCGGTGTCGAAATGCGTCACCGTCGGGGTGACGATGCTGAGCGCGTCACAGGCGGCGGCCGCCTCGGTTAGCGTGGCAAACTGGCGGACGCGTTGTTTCTCCGCGACGCGGCGGGCGTTTTCGGTCGAGACATCAAAGACGCCCGCCAGTTCCACCAGGCCGCTCCCCGCCAACTCGCCATAAACGCGGGCATGTTCCTTGCCCAGCGAGCCGACGCCGATGACACCGACCTTCAAGCGCGCGGTCATGCGGACAGGACGCGTCTCACAATGTGTCCTCCACCTCGACGCCAACCAGGCAAACGTCGTCCTGAAATTCCGCGTGACCGGAGAATTTTTGGATATCGCCCAGCAAGTTTCCGCACATTTCCGACAACGGGAGGTGAAGGCGTCGTTGCACCGAGGCAAGGAGCATCTCCTGGGAAAACAACTGTTGATCAGGATTCTCCACCTCGAAGAGGCCGTCGGTGAACAACAGCACAATGTCGCCCAGCATGAGATCGGCGCGGGAGGTTGTGTGGACGGAACGCTCGAAGAAGC
>CAZMLP010000393.1:0-1864 GCA_964566745.1 uncultured Verrucomicrobiota bacterium
GCGGACGCCGCCTTCGCCGGGGGCGGGGCCGTGGAAATGTCCGGGGTGGAAAGAGTGGTCGTGCTCATGGTTTGGAAATCAGCTCAAGGCAAACGAGATTCTTCGTGTCGCGCGCGTAAAACCGGCCGTCGGCCAGCGCCGGGTATGGACGAACGCCCCGCCCCAGCACCTGCGCGCTCGCGAGTTGTTGATATTTATCGGGAGAGGCGGCTGCCAGCACCACATTGCCGTCCTCTTTCATGAGGAGCATCCGGTCGCCGGCGAGGATCACCGTGCCCGCGCCAAATCCCTCCTGCGTCCAGCGCACCTTGCCCGTCTTGAACTCGATGCACCGCAGGCTTGGCCCCATCTCTTGCCGCCCGTCGTAGCCGTAGAGAAAACCGTCCCGATACACGCTCGTCGCGTAATGGCTCGAAAGGCTTTGGTCGCCGGACCACACCTTTTGCAAGCTCCCCTCCGTCGCGTGCAGCAGCACCGCTCCCGTCTGGTAGCTCGCCGTCAGAAAAATATCATCCCCCACGACAATGGGCGCCGCCGCGTTCACCGAGGCTCCCATGCGGGAGCGCCACGTGAACCGGCTCCGCACCGTGCCCGTCGCCGGATCGAGCACCACCAGGCCCGCCCGCGTGAAAAACACCGCCGCCCGCTTCCCGTTGAGCGTCGCCGCCACCGGGGAGGAATAACTCGCCTCGTCGTCCGTCGCCTTCCAGAGCAGCTTGCCGGTGTCCTTGTGGAACGCCACGATCCCCGCGCCGTCCCGCCCGCCGATGTTCAGCAGCACCGCGTCACCCTCCACCAGCGGCGCGCACACCAGCCCGAAGAATCCCTTGCCCGCCGCGTAACGCGCCTTCGTGTCCACTTCCCACACGTTCTTGCCCGTCGCCAGGTCGAGGCAATGTAGCGAGCCTTCGGCGCCAAACGAGTAAATCCTCCCGCCCGCGATGGTCGGTGTCGCGCGCGGGCCGTCATCAAACCCAAAATCGTCCTGGTAAGCCGTCGCGTAGTCGAACTTCCAGAGCGCCTTGCCGCTCACCGCGTCCAGCGCCTCCACCACCTCGCGATCCTCCACGCGATGGAACAGGATCACTTTGCCATCCGCCACCGCCGGGCCGGCAAAGGCATGACCTACCGGGCGCTTCCACAAAACCTTTGGCCCCTCGGCCGGCCAGGACTCGTTAAGCTTCGGCCCGTCGTAACGACCGTCCCGCGTCGGCCCGAGAAACTGCGGCCAATCCCCGGCCTGAACTGGCGCGGTCGCCAACGCCATCACCAAACCGGTCGAGGCGGCCAGGATGGCCAGCGGGCGCAAGCGGATGTCAGGGGAAAAGGAAAAAGGGAACAAACGACGCGCGCCGCGGACTTCGGCGGTGATCCGGGTGGAAAAACGAGGGCGCGCGGCATTCATCTGATGTCGTGAACTTGATGGCACGAACCCGCCCTCCCGACAACGAAAATGAGCGACAGTCCTGGCTGAATACGTAAAGCAAAGTCAGCCAACGTTCCAAAGGCACCGTCGATGGGGCCGTTGCCCAGACTCGTGCCGGAGGCACGAATGAAAGTAGCCGGTGGAAGCCCGTTTTTGGGCGCACCCACCGGACACACGCCGTATATTTGCTAGCGCCCCGGCAGGGGCGCATGATCGGCTTGGAATCGAAGGCGGCGTATCCGCAACGATTGGCCCTTTCAACCTTTGGTTTTCTGCAAACGGAGACATTTGTTTTTCATGCGTCGCCTCCGGGGCGGGAAATTCGGGCATAGCGAAATGGGTTTTGAGCCCGCTTTAACTTCGGGTCGCGCGGGCGTCGTCGCCGTCCGCAGGACCCTGCCGTTTCGGGCGTCCCGCCCGAAACATCCGCAACTGCCG
>CAZMLP010000394.1:0-4315 GCA_964566745.1 uncultured Verrucomicrobiota bacterium
CCGCCTGGAGCGGGAGGCCCGCAAGGACGAGGCGGACCGCAAGGAGGCCAAACGCAAGGATCGCGACTGGCAGGAGTCGCTGCAATGGATGGTCCAGAGCCTGAAGGCCAAGGGGGAATCAAAAAGCCCGAAACCGGCCAATCCGGCTCCGCCGGTCGCGCCGAATCCAGGCGAATCAAGGTCGTTGCCGACGGCCACTGTACCGACGGCCAACGGAGGGACCTCCCCAAACCCCGTGCCGTCTTCACCTGCCAATCCAGGCCAATCCAACCCAATCAAACCATCGCCCGAGCCGGTGGCTACCCCTTCCAACGAATCACCCGCCCCGAATCCTTTGGTCCAGATGGGCGTGCCGGAGGTGTCGATTCCCTCGGAAATCCAACCCAATCCAGGCCAATCAAGGGTCCTTGCGGACAGCAATCTCGCGCCCGGCCAACAAAAGTAACCGTCAACCACCCGTTGCCAGGTAGGGACCGGTCGCTGACCGGTCCGCGAACGCTCGGACAGGCGAATTTTGGAATCGCGGCACAGCGCTCACGAGTCACCGCCTCGGCGACGCATCCCCGCCAGGCCGTCAGACGCGGGTGCCAACTGTCATTGGCTCCTCGATCCCGTCAGCCGGAAATACATCTCCCGGGAATTGGCTGGCAACGGCACCGGCTGGGTGACCTCGCGTGCCGCGTTCCCCGATGGAATCGCGGCCTGCGTTCGCCAATTGCCGCTGCTTAACGAGTCCGTGGCCTCGATCACATAAGTGGCGCCAGGTTGCGCCTCGAAGCGCAAAATCAGCAGGCCCGCGTTCAACGAGTTGGCGTCAATTCGCAACCGGCTGTTTGGTTCCAGGGAATTCGGCCGGCCCGGCGTGGCGCCTTCCAGGAATTGGACCACGTTCGTCGAGCCATCCGGATACCTGCCCTCGGAAACGCCCGGCCATTGCGCGCCAAAATCGACCGCGTCCACCAATGACTTGTCCGCCTGATAAATCCGGATGGTCTCCCCCTCGGTGTCGAGTTTGAAGTTGAGGTGATTGCGCCCCAGGGACGGATCGCCGTCGGCAACCCATTCCACAAATCCTCCAGGACCGATATAGGTCAACGGACCCACCACAAAATTCGTTTGGCCGTGAAGCGAGGGATCATCCGTGACGTAAAGTCCGGCGAGGCTGACCGGCAGGCCACCAGCATTATATAATTCCACCCAGTCACGCCCGGACGGGCTGCCCGCCAGCCACTCGTTAATCCGCAAATCCGCCGCCGAGCCGGTGAGCGCCTGGCCTGTGTTGATGGCTCCGGGCGTCGCCACGCCCGTCAAGCTCCACCCGGATTCCATTCGTCCGATGCTAAAACCCGGGATCTGAAAACCGAACTCGACCGAATCGACAAGTTGGCGCGCGGCATTGAACAGATAAAGGCCCCCGCCATCGGCGGACGTCGCGCGCCCGGTATTAAGCCGCGACGACGCCACGACCGAGGCCGGAGAGGATTCGTCCAACGACACCACCAAATAGCCCTTGGCCGGAATGAGGGCGCCCGCCGGAAAAAACCAATCCGGTTTGGCGGAATCAATCCCCAAACTGACGCCACCCAAATCCTGCGCCTGGTCGCCGGAATTATAGAGCTCCACCCAGCCGGCGGGCGCCTCCGGAGGACCAGCCACCATTACCTCGTTTAACACCGGCCCCGCGTACGTGGGCACATAGTTGGCCGTGCCGCCGCTCGCCGATCCCGGGAACTTGACAACGTTCGTCCCGCCATCGGGGTAACGCCCCTCGGAAATGCCCGTCGCTTGCAAAGCGTAAGCCACACGATTGATCTCGGCGCCAGTGGCGTCGGAAAGGACAATCAATCCGCCCGTCGAGGGCAGTTTAAGGTCCACATGATCCGGATTGGCTTTTCCATCCGCCACGAGTTTGATGAAGCCGCCGGGAGCGACAAACGAGTGCGAAAGCGCCCGGAACAGGGCGTTGCTCGTGGCAATGTAAATCCCTTCCAGCGCCGCGGGCTTGGCGGTGTTCCGGTTGAGCAGTTCGATCCAGTCGTCGCCGCCCGGCGCCGGATTGGCCAGCCACTCGTTCAGAATCAGATCGCTCTGCGGCGCCAATTCCGCCGCCAGGTTGGCCCCGTTCGGCGTTGGCACATTCAACACCCACCGGTCCGCGACCCGCCCCAGGGAATAGTCGGCCAGTTGTTGTCCAAATGTCACCCCGTCCACGCGGCTTGTCTTCGCGTTATAGAGGAAAACCGACTCGCCCTGACGGTTCAGCGCGAAGCCGGTGTGCAAACCCGGAGCGTTCGTTTGCGAGTCGCACCAGATCACCAGATAACCATTGCCGGCCAAAACGGTTCCGGCCGGGAAGACAAAACGTCGCGGATCGTCGTCCGAGAGACTCCATCCCGCCAAATCCGCCGGGCCGGAGCCGCGATTGTGAAGCTCGATCCAGTCCGGCGCGGTTCCGTCGTTCGTGATGGTGTTCTGATTTTCCGCCATGATCTCGCTGATCTCCACAATGGATGTCGCGGGACTGGCCGGTATCAACCCCGGGCTCCCGCCGGCGGCCGCGCTGGCGCGCCAGTTCGCCGGATCATTGGGATCGCCGTTCGCGTCCCCCACCTCCAACGAGAAGCCACTGCCGTCTGTCTCCTTCGGCCATCCTGGTCCATGAAAAAAATCCACCGTGGTCACGACCCCTCCCTTTCGATCCAGCAAGGCAAGCCGTTCGCCACTGTTGGACAACGCCCCGCCGTAGGTTCCAAACACCTTTACGCCCGGGTAACGCTTCGCAAAGGAGGCCGGGTCCGCCGAGGAGGCAAGCACCAGCGTTGCGCCCGGCGCCAAAGTCGCGCCCAGGGGGAACGTGTAAGCGACTCCCTCCAGCGTCATGAGGGTCAAATCGACCGGCACGCCGCCGGTGTTCTGCAATTCGATGAACTCGTAGGCATCCCCGCCCTGCGGATGAAACATGATCTCCGTGAAGCGCACCGGAACCCCGAGGCTGCCCGCCGTGAAGGTGGCGTCCGCCAGCGCGCTCCAGTTTGTGCCCGCCAGCGAGCGCGCCGTGACTCGCGTGTCCTCCTCGATTGGGATCGGCTTGCCGTCGTAGTGCCACGCCTCGGGCAGCACACCGCTGGTGAACGGGACGCGGGGATCAACCCCGTTTGTGGTGTAATAAATGTCGCCGACAGCATTGGACATTGTCAGGGAGTATCCGCGCGGCACGCGACCGCCAAACTGGCTGAACACCGGAACGTTCGTGGAAACCGGCAAGCCGGCCGAGGTCATGTGTTTGAAGATATTGGCTCTCCGGTTGGGAACCCACGACGTGCGAATGGTGGTTTGCAGGCCGGAAATCACCGGTCGCAACTGGTCATACATCTCGTTGAACCTGGCGAGCACCCGCGCGTCGGCAAGCGCGCCGTTGTTGAAGAAATGCTTCTGCGCCCGGTCCGCGAAAAGAAGTTTGAACTCCGGACTGCTCTTGAGCCGCTGATACAGCTGCCCGATTTCGGAGGAGCTGCCCAAGGCATCCGAAAACTCATTGGCGCTGACCGACCGCCCCTGATTGCCGAGAGCCCATTCGGCATCCCACATATAATAGCGGATCAGCGCGCCCGGCACGCGCTCGCGGGCGGCCCGCCAGTTGTTGCCCGGCCAGTCCCCGGTGGCCCCGTAAATGTTGACGAGCAGGTAATCGACGAAGTTCGTCATGTCCAGCATGCGCGCGGCCCTGGCATAATTGGCCGCGGTGGCCATGTTGTTGTTGCGAATATAGTTGAGCATCGTGACAAAGGCCGCGTTGTCCCCCGCGTTGGCGATCTCGCCCTGCGTGATCAAATCCCACGACTTTCCCCCGCCCTGCCACGACCGGAGAAAGTCCTCCTCGTATCCCTCGGTAGGGTTGTAATAGCCCTTGTAAACCCCGTTGAGATAAAGGTAGGCGAAGCCGCCGCGCGCGGTCACCTGGCCGGTGTCCGTCATCAGCCGCCGCATCAGCTCGTCCACCAGGAACGGGTTGGTCGGGTCGTTCATTCCGGCGCGCAACACGACGCGGTCGAAATCCCTCACCGGCGAGTCGCCAAAGAGCGGATAATGCAACGTGCCCTCGCCGTAATCCCCGCGAAAGTAGAGGCGGAAGGAAAACTTCCCCTCCGGCGGCGAGGAGGAGTTGGGATTGTACAAGCCGCGAATGTAATCGCCGCCCTGCACGCGCAAACCGCAATCAATTTGAAACCCGCTCCCGTCCGCCGGAACGAGATATTCCACCGAGGCGGGCCGCTCCCAGGCGATGCCCCGCTTGTTGGTGTTGCGCGGATTGTTT
>CAZMLP010000395.1:0-5490 GCA_964566745.1 uncultured Verrucomicrobiota bacterium
TATGCCAGCGAGCGGGTGATCGCCGAATATGTGAAAGGCCAAGGAACAGGCGGGGAGTATCGGCAGTTGCACAAAGGCCAGCTTGAACTCGGACTCTGAAATGCCTCGCAGCTTGCTGCGAGGATTCTTTACTGGCCTGAAATCGGATGGTTTTCGCTTTGAGCGAATGGTTTGCTTTCCTGGCAAGTTGGTTTCGGCTTCGTGTTGAACTTCCGCCTTTCGCGAGTTCCCGGACGCGTCGGCGACGTGTCCCTACCTCGGAGGAAGCAGGCTGGCCATACCTCGTGCCAAGCCTTGAATTGGGTTGAATGGCTTGAATGGCTTGAAATCGGATGGTTTTCCTTTGAGCAGATGGTTTGCGTTTCTTGGCAAGTTGGTTTCGGCTTGGTGTTGAACTTCCGCCTTTCGCGAGTTCCCGGACGCGTCGGCGACGCGTCCCTACCTCGGAGGCCGCAGGCTGGCCACACCTCGTGCCAAGCCTTGAATTGGGTTGAATGGCTTGAAATCCGATGGTTTTCGCTCGTCCGACGCCGACTGGCGCTTCGAGCCTCAGTCCGCTCTGTTTTTGCCTGCTGCTCATCTTTCTATTCCGTGAGGTTTGATCTGGTTGGAATCGCCTTGATCTCCCCTCGCCCATATCCTTGCGGTCTGCTGCCAGAACACCTGTCGCGCGTTGCACCGGCCACCGGCCGGACGATGGAGCAACCTCGCCATTTCAATAGACGTTTTCAGCCGCCCGCTGGTTTCGAGAAATATTCGCGCGATTTTTGAAGCAGGGCAGCTTCGGCGGGGCGGGACGGTTATTGCGAGGTTTGAAGCAGGTTCCGAAACGAACATCAATTTGTTGCCATTAAAATGGAACGAAGCGGAAAACGCGGCTCGACAGGAAAACAGAACGACAGAGAACATGGACCGCTTCGCGGCACGGCCTTGCCCCACCCGCCACAGACGGTTTCCGCGCGTTTCGAAATACGAGGCTCTTCTCTTGCTCTCGGAGGCGACTTTTCGGGCATCAATGTGCTGGATCGCTCACCAGCATATTCTCCAAAACACCGATACCATCCGCCTCGACACGAAGCAGATCACCCGGTTTCAGTTCCACAGTTGGAAGGACCGCGCCTTCCGGTGCGGTTGCGGGCGTGCTCACGAGGTCGCCAGCCTCCAAGGTCAAATATCCCGACAAACGGCTGACATGAGCCGCAAGAATTGCCGTTGGATTTTCAATGAGGCCACTGGCTGTCAATTCGTTGTTCAAAAAGACGCGAATTGCGATTCCGCCGGGAGCAGGTAACCCGTCTGACGTCGTGACGCACGGTCCCAAAGGGCAAAAAGTGTCCAAATTTTTGGCGAGGAACGGCTGGTTTTGGGAGAGATCGCCGCTGGTCATAAAGATGTCGTTCAGGATCGTCAGACCGAACACGCCGGCCGTCGCCTCGGCTGGCGAGACACGTCTCATGCGCCGGCCGATCACCGCGACCAACCGAAACACGCCGGTCACATGATCCGCGCCCGGCGGGATGAGAATTGGCGCGCCGGGACCAATCACCGAGGAGGGCAGTTTATTAAACCACGCGGACGCTTCATTTGCATGACTGACGAGGTCCACGCATAGAATCTTGCCGGGACGCGGAATGGGCGGCAACAAGCCGACCTCGTCCAACGGATAGGAGAGATACTCGCCGGTGGGCATGGGCGGGCGTCGCGCCGCGAAGGCCAGGGCTTCCCTGGCGGCCACCATGGCCAAGTCACCCGCCCGAATGAGTGAGGGCAGGTTGGCTGGAAATGTTGGCGCCCAACCGGGCGGCGGCCCTTTCGCCGCGATCAACTTCTCGTAAGCCAATCCCAGGTCCACGATCTGCCCGTCCTGCTCAACTCCCAGCCGCGCTTTTCGGTCCGCGACGAATGTGTAGAATTTCATGCCCTGCGATTGCCCTTGAATCAAAATCACTTCCGCGCGTGCCGCGGCTGGTTTTTCCGGTCCAGCGCCAGCGGCCCGGACCAGCGCGTGTTGTAGCGTCTCATCATCTCGTCGGAGGCGAATTTTGGCCGGGCCTCGTTCCCGTAAAGCTGGTCGTTCATCCCGTGCCAGGGCAGCGGTTCGACTTGCCAGCCGAGCTTCACATGCGGATCGGCGTCCTTGTCCCAGCCGTCCGCATAAAGGAAAAAGTCGCGCACGAACCCCTCGGGTTTTGGGGGTAAACGGTTGGCCGCAAACTTTAATGTCAACTCGTCGCCGCCATTGATCAAAACCATTCCCTCGTCCCGTTTCGCGAGCAATCCGTTCACCTCGCCATAACGGGTGCACCAGCCGGTGAGCGACACCCGCCAGAGGGGATTTTGCCGGACGCGGTTGTAGTCCGGGGTCAAAGGATCCGTGACCGGGCGATCCTCAAACTCGCTGAAGCCGCGCCAATGCAGATCCGTTCGGTCCGGGGAGATCCTGGCGATCTTGGTCGCCGAGTCATCGGCCCGCTCGAAGAGAGCCGCGCGGTCCCAATGAATTTCAAACGCCGCTCTCAACCGCAATCTTCGACTGTCAGGCGGCAGCTTGCCGGCGAGGTCCACCAGGATGGTCTTGGTCTTGCCGGCGGGGGCGCCGACGGTGACATCGACCGGTTGCCATCGATGATCGCCGCCTTCGACTTCCAGCACGGGAAAGGGGAAGGGCAGGCTGTCATCCAGTGACGCCGCGATGTTCGCCATGCCGCCGCCGAATTGCAGCCACCCGGTCAGCGCGAGAACAAGAGGCCGCCCGGCTGGTAGCGGGCCGAAATCGAGCACCACGCCGTGAGGCTCGGCGAGGCCGCGCAGTTGGGGCTCGCGCGTCTTGGGAGAAACGAGTTTGCCATCCGTTTCCTCCAACACCGAAGTAACATCCGTGCCGTCAAGCCGCTCGGCGTGAAGCAAGGGACGCCGATTCTGCAGCGTCAAAATCGCCCCTGGCGGGAAGGGTTTGCCGGGGAGCAATTTATCCGTGGGATGCGCCTCGGTGCCGGCGGGGTGATCGACCACCACAAGCGCCGCCTCGTCCAGATAAAGCATTTCGCGCAACTCCTCCGTCAGTTGGATGATGTGGTTGCCGTCGCGCGGCGGGAACTGTTGCTCGTTGCCGATCCAGACATACTCCTCGGGCTTCGCGTCGATATACTTGCCCTCGGCAACGGGCAATCCCACGGGGGCGGCGCCGAGAATATCCGTGACGAACCGGAACCTATGGCCGTCCCACGCGTAAAGGTAAGGGCACGACCCGGTTGGATTTCGCAACTCCACGAGCGGCAATTGCGCGGTGGACTTGACCGGGACATCGAAAATCGCGGGATAAAGGTCCGACCAATGGATATTTAAGGAGTTGAGCAGGTCATGCGGGCCCGTGCCAATCTCCACCGGCAGCGAGCGGACAAATCGCGATCCGCGCATGCCGTTCGCCGTGTAATCGATCCGCACGCCAATGCCGCTGCCGTTCGAGCGCGTGCCGAGCAAGCGGAGCTTGAGCTGATGGTTTGCGTTGCCGCCGTCGTTCCGCAATATCACCAGACCGCCGCTGGCGGGCGCGATCAGGAGGTCCGTGTCGCCGTCGTTGTCGAAATCGGCGGCGGCGAGGAAATCGATCTTGGTTGCCGCCAGCTTGTCGAGGCCGAGCGCCTGGGTAGATTCCGCAAACTGGCCCTTGCCCATGTTTCGCCAGATTTGGAGGCGATCACCCACGGCGATGATGTCCAACCAGCCGTCATTGTCGTAATCGAGCAATTGCAGTTGGGTGACTTTGTTACCCGCGAGCGGCAGGTTGACGTGCGCCGTTTGCGCGGTGAACACGAGTTCCAAGTGATCCGATGTTGCCACCACCAAATCCGGATGCAGATCGTTGTTCAGATCCCCAGTGACGATGACGTCGCCCGCCGGCCAGTCGGGGGGCGCGTTGGTCTGAACCAGCGGACCGCCGCGTTGCCGCAAAAAGAGCAGGGGAGGCTGGCCAGGCCGGGTGGCGAGCAGGTCAGCAAGGTCATCGTTGTTCCAATCCTCAATGACGAGCTGGCTCAAGCTGGTGATCGTTGCGGGCGGGGCGGAGGTGGCGCCTTTGGAGGAGAAGAGACTTCCATAATTCCGGAAGGCGCGGATCGAATTCGTGCCCGTCGTCAGCGCGAGCAAATCGAGCTTGGCGGTGAGGCTCAAGTCCATGACCACGGCATCCTCACCGGTCAGGTCTGACAACCCGGCGAAGCGGGTGATGTCCCGCGCTACGCCGTTGGTGGCGAACTTGAAGACGTGCGACGCCTTCTCCCCCAGCACAATCACATCCTCGTAACGGTCATTGTCGAGGTCCGCGACGAGGCACCGGCGGTACCCGGCGTCGTTCGTGGCGGGCAGCGGCTCGCCCCGCGGCTCGAACGCGGCGCCGTTGTTGAACAACACGCGAAACCCTTTGCCGGGTTCGAGCACAAACAAGTCATTGGTTCCGCGCCCATTGATGGAAAGCACACCCACCGGTCCGCGGTAATTTTTCGCGGCGGCCCCGAGCATGGCGGCAGTGGCATCGCTAAATGTGACTTTAACTCCCTTTGGGTCCGGCAACTCCAGCACGAACGGGGCGCGCGCCGCCGTGTACACACAACGCTCAAACACCGAGGGATCGTTGGGCTGCGGTCCCTTGCTGGCGGACATTTTTTGATACTCGTCGAGCGCCTGCTTGGCGTCATCCTGCCGGCCCAGCCGCAACAGGACCTGGCCGAGATTGTAGTAAGCGGCGGAATAAATGGGCGAGTTGGTGTTGGTCTCGAATTGGGCGATTTCCTCGAACTGCTCGCGCGCCTCGTCAAAGTGCCCCAATTGCTGGTGGGCCCTGCCCAACTGGAAAGCGGCGGCATTGACCGTGCGGTCAATGTCCTTGGCCTGCTGAAGCGCCTGCACGGCCAGGTCGTACCGCGCCAGCCGCAGGTTGGCGCAGCCGGCCACATAAAGCGCGGCGGCGGAGCCGGGGTCCAGCCGCAACGCCTCGCCCGCTTCCTTCAACGCCTCCTCGGCCTGGCCAGCCAGGAGGTAAGAGTTGGCGAGATTGAGGTGCGCGTCTGGCTGGGAACCGTCCAATGCGACCGCCTTCTGAAAAGTCTCGATGGCCTTGGCCGCCTCGTTGTTGTCCAAATAAGCTTTGCCAGCGTTCATCACTTGGACGAACTGGTCCGACTCACCGGACCGATGGCGAAGAAACAGGAAAAGCGCGGCTAGCACGATGATGGATGCCAGGCCGGCAACGAGCGGTTTGGCAGAGCGATGGGCCATATTGCTGGTATGCGGGTTTAAATGCGGAGCATACCCAAGGTCAGGCCATTGGGTCCAGTCCAGGCCGGGAAATCGCGCGAAAACGGGTAACGCTCGATTCCGAGCGGCAAAGCCCGTCGATAGGTGGCGGACCGTCAGGAACGCCGGGCAAAGATACGATTGGCCTCTTCGAGCGTCTCCTTGGATCCGACGTCGTACCACAAGCCCCGCACCAAC
>CAZMLP010000396.1:0-2558 GCA_964566745.1 uncultured Verrucomicrobiota bacterium
GCCGGAAGTTACCCTCCTTGGAGGCAAACAATTCGTCCCCCGTGCCCATCGCCGGGGCCGCGCCCGCCACGGACGCGGGCAACTGCATGAAGCCGTACGGGTCATAACTGCGCGCCGCCAGATCGCCGGGTGAGAAGGAGGTGGCGAGGTGCTCGCGCGTCTCGGCGAGCACGGCGGGCAACTTGGGTGGCGCGAGGCGATTGGTGAGCTCGCCGAACAATGCCGGTGGCTGGTTGAGCCAAAGGAAAGCCAGCAGTTCCGTCGCCTCCGCCGGGGACTCCAGCCAGCCCGGCTGCCAGGTGACGTCGATGACCAACTCCGTTTTGGCGCGAAGGATTTGCGCGAGCGAGCGGGCGGCGTTGGCAGCTTCCTCGGGAGTGGCCGCCTCCACCGTGATGATCAATTCCCGCGCGTTTGAAAAGTTGCGCTGGTAAACTTTCAGGCCCTCGGCGACCGGCAACTTGGCGGGAAGGAGATTGAGGATCTCGATGTCAAAGCGCAGCCGGGCGAACCCGAGCGCGAGCGGAATCAACAAGAGCAGCCAAAGCCAGGCGCGTGGTCGTTTCCGGTCATTCGCCGGGCCTTTGGTGCTCATTTATTGCCAAACCTCTGCTCGGCGGCTTGCTTGAAGGCGTCGTAACTCTTCGCGCCGTCCCCGGGGTAGCCCGCGTGTTGGACCATCCAGACGAGCACCAAGCCGCGTTTGATGTCGATAGTCATGCTCGTCGAGTAAGCGCCGCCGTGGCCAAACGTGCTGGGACCAGTGCTCCAGCCCAGACCGTAGGACTCTTTCAAGTCACCAGTCTGCTTGGCGACCATGCGCCGCAGGGAAGTCTCGGACAGGTACACCTTCCCGTCCAGCCGCCCGCCGTTCAAAATCATCTCGCAGAACCGGCCCACGTCCGCCGCGGTGGAGAACAGGCCACCCGCCGGGACCGGCTGGCGCTTGCGGTCATCGAGTGGATACTTCAGTTGCCCGATGGTGGTTTCATCGAGGTACATTTTGCCCGGCGTGGGCTTGTATGATTTGGCGAGCCGCCGGAGCTGGTCCGCGTTGGGCCAGAAGGTGGTGTCCTTCATGCCGAGGGGACGAAAAAGCCGCGTGTCCAAAAACATCTCGTAGGACATGCCGCTCGCCACTTCGATAATCCGGGCCGCGACATTGATGCCCGCGTTGCTATACTGATATTTGGTGCCCGGCTCGAATTGCAGCGGCACCAATGCGTAACTGCGCACCGCGTCGCGGAGCGGCAATAGATCGAGCGTTGGCTCCTCCATCGGCGATTTGAACGGCAGCCCGCTGGTGTGGCTCAGCACTTCCTTCACGGTGATCGGATGCGATGGCTTGCGCAGCAAGACGTGGCTGGCATCGCGCTCTGCCTCCACCATCTGGCCCTTGAACTCGGGCAGATAAAGCTCCACCGGGTCCTCGATTCGCACCTTGCCGTCGTCCACGAGCATCATGAGGGCGGTGGCGGTCATCGGTTTGGATTGCGAGGCGATCCAGAACACCGCGTCGGGCTTCATCGGTTTGCGGCGCCCCACGTCGGAGTAACCGGCGGCCTCGACATCCAGCACCTTGTTGCGCGAGGCAACCAGCATCACCGCGCCCGCCAGTGTGTGGTTGTTCACGAATGGCTGGACGGCGGTGGCCAGCGGTCCGGGTGAATCCGCGGCCGGCACGCGAGTAGTGGCCAGAGAAACCAGGGAGACGGCGGCCAGAAATATCCGGAGGGAATCGGCGGCGTTCATGAGGCGTTGATTTGACACGGAACCGCGCCGGGCGTCAAACGCGGTCAACCAGTCCGAAAGGACCGGAGTCTGGCGCTTGATTTTTCGGCCGATCGACCGAGATTCACCGGACTGGAAATTTATGGGACAATACAAGGCAACCATCTCCTGGCAGCGGAAGGACGCTGACTTCGTTAAAGGCAAATACTCGCGCGAGCACACCTGGGCCTTCGACGGCGGCGTGACGGTGCCGGCCTCCTCCTCGCCGCATGTGGTGCCGACTCCGTGGTCGAACCCGGCCAATGTCGATCCCGAGGAGGCATTCGTCGCGGCGATTTCCAGTTGCCACATGCTCACCTACCTTTATCTCGCCGGAAAGGAGGGCTTTCTGGTGGAGAGCTATCGAGACGAGGCGACTGGCGTGATGACCAAGAACGAGCACGGCGCCCAATGGATGAGCGAAGTGACGTTGCATCCGTGCATCATTTATGGTGGCGCGAAGCAGCCGACGCCCGCGGACGTGGAGCGATTGCACCACGAATCGCACGAGCAATGCTACATCGCCAACTCGGTGAAGACGCGCGTCACGGTTGCGCCGTGATTCCCCCGGCGGACGCCTGAACGTTTTTGGCGCCGGCGGGCCAGGCCCATTCTTGGATTTTACCGCCGGGCCAGCGCGCACGCAGAGCCGTCGGCGCCGCGGGTGTGGCCAGCACGATGGCGGTGGAATCCTGAGACCAGTAGCCACCCCCCGCGTGAAGCTCCGTGGCGGCACCCCATTGGCCGTCGAATTTCAGACGCACCACCGCGCCAATGGCACGGGGATT
>CAZMLP010000397.1:0-3523 GCA_964566745.1 uncultured Verrucomicrobiota bacterium
GTTCCCTTCCGCAAGGCGTCCGCGCGGTCGCTGAAACGTTTGTCCTCGTGCCTCTCGCGGGTGAAAGCCTTGATTTGCCGCACGCCTTGCAAATTGTCCATGAGCAGGGCGTTCATCGCGCTGGCGGCCTCCCGCTGCACGCGATAACGCTTGTGGGCGGTGGTGGTGTACCATAGCGAGCCAATGGCCAGAAGCGGGATGGGAACCAGCGCCACCGCCGCAAGCGTGGCATTGGTCGTGAACAAAATCACCAGCACGCCGACAATGCCCAGCACCGCCACCGTCCCCTGCTCGGTGCCATCAATAAGCACCCGCTCCACCGAGTTGACATCGTCGATGACCCGGGTGAGCAAGTCACCCGTGGCGCGCTGGTCGAAGTAATTCACGGGCAGGCGTTGCAGGCGACCGTAGATGTCCCGCCGCATGTCAAGAATCACCATCTGCTCAAATTCATTGTTCACCCGGATGCGCAGGCTGTTGAACAGGTCGCGCAACAGAAAGGCCCCCAGCAAGCCAAGCATCGCCGGCGTCAGTAAATCGAACCGGCGCTGGATGATCACATCATCAATGATGAACTGCGTCAGTTTCGGAAAGACAAAGGAGAATCCCAGCGACAGAATGGCGCAACCCAGGTTGGCCGAAAACATCCCCTTGTAAGGCCGGAGATAAACCGCGACCCGGCGGAGGACCTCCATCGTGGTCCGGGAGCGGACGGACATGGGATTTTCGGGCTGGCCCGAATTATGCGTATGTCGAGACATCGTGAAAAGAACATTGCTGGTAGCCGGAAGGAATCAATCCGAAAACCTCGTGGCTGGCGACGCGCGAGAGCAGTCTGCTGGCCCGTCGCGCGTTTTTCGTCCCCAAAGGATTCCGCGCTTCGTCGTGCCGTTCAAAAAGCCGCCGCCGGCGGGTGAATGCGCCAAGCCGCCGGACGCGCCAAAAAAACGCGTGCAAAAAACCGAAAACAAGGTATTTTGGACTAAGATGTACCCGAGGGTAGAGACTAAAGACCCTATCGCTGTGCAGGGCGAAGCTCAGAGCGTTTACCTCACGATGTTTCCCGGCGGCGATCCATTGTTTGTGCCCAAGGCCTTTGGTTGGGCCATCGACTGCTTCTCCGGCAATTACCGGGATTACCAGCCGATTGACGCCCGTTATCACGATTTTGAGCACACCCTGCAAGGCACGCTTTGCCTGGTCCGCATCGTTCGCGGCCGGTTTCTTGCCGGAGCCCAGCCCGTGGTGACCCGGAAGATGTTTGAACTGACATTACTGGCCATCTTGTTACACGACACTGGTTATCTAAAACACAAAAGCGACAAGAAGGGCACCGGCGCGAAATACACCCTGGTCCATGTCAATCGCAGTGCCGAGTTTGCGGCGACCCTGCTTGCCGAAAAAGGCTATCCCGAGACAGACATTGCGGCGGTGCAGAACATGATTCGCTGCACCGGTGTGAATGTGAATCTCGCCGCGATTCCCTTTCGCAACCAATTGGAGCGCATCCTTGGTTTTGTCCTGGGAACGGCCGATTTGATGGGCCAGATGGCGGCGGAGGATTATATCGACAAGCTGCCCATTCTCTACTCGGAGTTCGCCGAGTCGGCCCAGCACAACAGCGGCAAAATGACCTCTGGCGGAACGTTTGCCAGCGTGGAGGATCTTTTGCAACGCACCCCGCTCTTTTGGGAGAAGTATGTCAAGCCGAAGATCGAGAACGATTTCCTCGGCGTTTACCGGTTTCTCAGTGTCCCCTACCCGGACGGCCCCAATTATTACGTGCAGCGCATCGAGGCCAACATCGAGCGACTGCGCGGAAGGCTCGCCACGGCGAAGGCGGCGTAGGTCAATTCCTCAACTTCCGGTAAATTTTCCGCATCTCGGCCCTCACGCCCTCCGCGTCCAACTCGAGCGATTCGAATTCCTTCACATCCGCTCCCTGTCCCAAAAGGCGTAGCAAGGTGCTTTCCGTTTGGGTTAGTTTTTGAGTGGTGAGGCCAGGCTGGGAAAAGAAGTGCATCACCCGGCGGGCGATGGTCGGGCTGGCCGGGGAGCGGCCCGCGAGCACGTCGCGGATTGCTTCCAGCGCGAATCCCGCCGAAACGGTCTTCAACAAATAGCCGCTGGCGCCGGCCCTGAGCGCGTCGAAAATCTTGTCCCCGTCCTCGTAAGTGGTCAGCAGGATAATTTCGATTCGTGGCGCGAGGCTTTTCAGTTTGGCAACGCAATCCACCCCGGAGCCCCCGGGCAGCAGGGCGTCCACGAACGCCACATCCGGCTTCTCCCTCGGCAGATAACGGCAGGCCTGGTCAGCAGTCTTGTAGTAACTGATCCACTGGAAGCCCTCCGTCCGCCCGATGACCACGCCCACGCTCTCCCGGAAGTGTCCGTCCTCCTCGACAATCGAGACCGTTATAGGTTTGGGCTTCGTTTCGGCCATAGCTCATTTTGCCAGCGCCACACCCCAACATGGCAGGAAAACACCCGCTCGTCGATGCCTCGATCGCCGCGGCATGGCTTCGCAATGCGCGCCTTTTCGCCGTTTCTAAGGATTTCGTCCCGCAAACGCCAAGAAAAAAGGACGGCCCCCGGAGGACCGCCCCTTCGAATTGGCCGCGCGAGCGACCTCAAAAATTCTTCCCGCTTAGTAAGCCGCTTGAACACCCTTCACGGAGCGCTTCTTCATCCACGGCATCAAACCGCGCAGGCGCTCGCCGGTTTTCTCGATTGGGTGCTTCTCACCCGCCTTGAGCAGCGCGTTGTAGCGCTTGTAGCCGCCCTGGTATTCCTTCACCCAGTCCTTGGCGAACTTGCCCGATTGGATGTCCTTCAGCGCCGCCTTCATGCGCTTCTTCACGCTGCCATCAACGATCTTCGGTCCCACAGAGACATCGCCCCATTTGGCCGTCTCGGAGATCGAGAACCGCATGCCGCTGATGCCCGCCTCGTTCATCAAATCGACAATCAGCTTCAACTCGTGCAAGCACTCAAAATACGCCATCTCCGGCGAGTAACCGGCCTCGACCAGCGTCTCAAACCCGGCTTGCACCAGCGCGCTGCAGCCGCCGCACAACACGGTTTGTTCGCCAAACAAGTCGGTCTCGGTCTCCTCCTTGAAGGTCGTCTCGATCACTCCCGCGCGAGTGCCACCAATGCCCTTGGCCCACGCCAGCGCGACCTTCTTGGCTTTCTTGCTCGGGTTCTGATAAACGGCGATCAAAGAGGGCACGCCTTTGCCCTCGGTGTACTGGCGGCGGACGATGTGGCCCGGCCCCTTCGGCGCGACGAGAATGACGTCCACGTCCTTCGGCGGCACGACGGTTTTGAAATGGATCGAGAAGCCGTGCGAGAAGAGCAGCGTCTTGCCCTTGGACAAATTCGGCGCGATGTCCTTCTCGTAGGCGGCGGCCTGCTTGGTGTCCGGCAGCGCGACGAAAATCACGTCCGCGCGTTTGACGGCCTCGCCTGTCTGGAAAACCTCGAAACCTTTCTCCTTCGCGACGGGGATCGATTTGCTGCC
>CAZMLP010000398.1:0-9529 GCA_964566745.1 uncultured Verrucomicrobiota bacterium
AGGGCAGTTTGAGCAGCTCCGCGTAGGCGGCATTGGCAAAAATGTAGCGGCGCTCGCGGTTAATCATGACGAGACCGACGCGCGCGTTCTCCGTCACCAGTTGCAGGCGGGACTGGCTCTCCTCCAGCGCGGCCTCGTCCCGTTTGCGGCCGCTGATGTCACGCTCGACCGCCACCCAGTGGGTGAACATTCCACTCTCATTGGCCACCGGCACCATGTCCAGTTCCAGCCAAAATTCCTCCCCCGTCTTCGTGTAGTTAATCAACTCGGCCCGGACGGGACGCCATTCCTTCATCGCGGCGCGCAGGCGGTCCAGCTCCGTCCGGCAAGTCTTCGGGCCTTGCAGAAACCGCGGGGAGCGGCCAATGGCCTCCTCGCGGCTGTAACCGGTGCGCCGGACAAAAGCCTCGTTCACAAACAAAATGCGCGGCCCGGGCTCTTCGAGCGGCTCCGCCTCGGTTACCAAAATAATGTCATTCAAGCGCGCCACACAGGCCTCCAGCAGCCTCAATTGCGCGGCCGCCTCCTTCTGTTTTGTGATGTCCCGGGCGGTCTTGGAGACGCCGATGACCGTCCCGCTGGCGTCCTTGATGGGAGACACGGTGACGGCCACGTCAATCAGGCGACCGTCCTTGGCAAGCCTCTTGGTGTCGAAGCTTTCGACCACTTCCCCACGACGAATCCGCTCGATAATCTCGGGTTCCTCATGGAGCCGGTCGGCGGGAATGAGACGGGTGATCGAGCTTCCCACCATTTCCTCCGCCGCATATCCAAAAATGCGCTCCGCCCCCTTGTTCCAACTGGTGACGATGCTATCCAAGCCTTTGCCCACAATGGCATCAGCGGAGCATTCCACGATCGCGGCCAGCCGCAGGGCCGCCAGCTCCGATTCCTTCCGCGCCGTAATGTCCGCGCGAATCGCGATGTATTGCCTCGGTTTTCCCTGGTCGTTGAGAAAGGGAACAATGGTGGTGTCCACCCAATAGAAGGACCCGTCCTTCGCCTTGTTCTTAATTTCCCCGCGCCAGACATTGCCTTTCGCGATTGTCGTCCAGAGGTCCCGAAAAAACTCCCTGGAGTGGTGGCCGGAATTAATGATCCGGTGATCCTGCCCGATCAATTCCTCACGAGAGTACTTGGAGATGGCGCAGAATTTGTCGTTCACGAAGGTGATCCGCCCGGCCGGATCTGTGATGGCGACAATTGCGTGCTGGTCCAGGGCGGCGCTCAGTTCCTCGACGCTCGCTGAGACGGCGTGGAGATCCTGTCCCGGTCCCTTCATGGCATTCAATTCGCCTCCCCGCGCCGACGTGGCCGATGCAACTGCCCGGAGGCGCCGCCAACCAAAACACCGGCACATAAAACCCCCGCCCGACCACCCCTCGGGAGCATCCCCATAATCCACCCCCGCGCAGCGAGGAGGATGGCACCCCAGCATGGATGCATCTGGCCGGCCGAGCCCGGAGGCTTGCTGGATGGCGGGTTCAGTATGCGGGCTCTCATTAAAACGACTTGGGAAGTTGGCGAGAAGGGTTAAGTATGGGGAATGACTAACCATCTTTTGGCTTCCGGTCAAGCCACAAGGCTTCTTAAAATCGCGATCAATAACCTATTTTAGTTGACGTCTGTGGAATAAATTTCGCTTGCCTGGAAGCAAGCCAGCGCAATTTGCGCCTTTTGACCAAAACAAATTACAATCGATTCATTTTCAAATAGTTCCGCCAGTCGCGACAATGCCTGTAATATTGCTCTATTATAGAGCAATATTAGATCACAGCCGGGCTTCGCGAGCTATATCCGGGTGCGGGGCAAGCGCTTGCATCTGATCCGGTGGCTACTCGGACGAGAATGAGGAAAGGGCGCGAACGGCCATGGTCTTGGGAGCGCGCCGCCCCGGCGGAAAAGGACGCCTCAATTGGCCTTGATTGGCCTGATTCCGCTCGAATTATCACCTCTCCCGCACCCATCTCCTCCGCCCAGCTTGTCCCCGGATATACCTCCCGTGACCGCTTTCCGCCCCCATGAAGGCTTGATCCGCCTTGATTCACTTGGATTCATCGATTTCTCCCGCCGGATCTCCCCCGCGTAAGGCGGTGGTCTGGCAGTTCACCTCTCGAGGAAGACAAGAAGGCCATGGTGTCGGCGGGAGCAATCATAGCACCGGTGTTTGCGATGGAGCCTTCCCGCTCCCGCAAGAACATGTGGAGGGAATTTTTGGTCTTCCCCTCTCCGAAAGAGAAGTTACGCAAATCCTCGCTTAAAGTCCAGCGGTTTTGGCAACTGGCCGGGGCCGGCCCGGAAATCCGCGTCTTTTCGCGCACCGCCATCGGCGAGCTTCCCGCCCGTGTTGGAGGTTTGACACCGGGATGAATGCGTTTAGAACGCCGGCATGACGGAACACTTCATGGAGCAAGGGTTTGTCCGGCTGGACGGCGCGTTTTCCCGTAACGTTGCCGAGCGGGCGCGGAAAATCCTGTGGAAGGCCACCGGTTGCGACCCGACCGACCGGTCCACTTGGACGAAGCCGGTCGTCTGGCTGGGGGAACACCAGGAAGAGCCGTTTCGGCAGGCGGCGAACACGCCGCAATTGCACGCCGCTTTCGATGAGCTGGCCGGAAAAGGAAGATGGCTGCCCCGCCAGGGATTGGGAAGCTTTCCCGTGAGATTTCCCTCCACCGACGACACCCAAGACACCGGCTGGCATGTGGACGCGAGCTTTCCCGGCGAGGATTCCGAGCCGGGGAACTTTCTCACCTGGCGCGTGAACGTGAATTCGCGCGGACGCCTCCTGTTGATGCTTTTCCTGTTTTCGGATGTGGACGAGAGCAATGCCCCGACGCGCATCCGCGCGGGATCCCATTTGCAAATCGCGAGACTCCTCGAACCCGCCGGCGAGGCGGGCATCCGCATCACGGGCCTCGATTACGCGGCCACGGGCTCATGCCCGGAAGTCCTCGCGACAGGCGAGGCGGGCACGGTGTATCTTTGCCATCCGTTCCTGGTGCACGCGGCGCAGAACAACCGGGGAAAACATCCCCGGTTCATGGCGCAACCGCCGCTTCTCCCGGCGGAGCCCGTCCGGTTGAGCCGGCCCAAGCACGAGGTTTATTCGCCGGTTGAGCTCGCGATACGGCGGGGGTTTGGCCGGGAATAGAAATTCCCAGAGGCTGCGAAGAAATGTTCAGAGATGGCTTATCTGAGTTTACCCGCCAACCCCTGATGAGAGCAAACAACTCATGAATGCGTGGCTTTCGACACGAGATTTACGAAGCGAGCAAATTGGTCTTGGAGTTACCGATGATGGTATACGGTGGGAAACCCGGTTTCGGGCGCACCCACCGGAACAATGTCATTTATTTGAATGCATTCATACGCCCCGCCGGGGCGCGGATTGAAAAGACGCGTTTACCGGTGGGTGCACTCGTCCGACTCGCTTCCCACCGGCTACCATCATTCGTCCTTCCAGGACGACGAAAAGGGCTTCGCGAAGGCAAGAACTCCGTGCGCTGACCTTTTCGCCGACAAAGTCTCGTAATTTAACGGATTCAGATAGGATCGCAGTCCGGGACCAGGATTTTGAGTTGGAACAGGCAATCGATTCTGCCTTGGCGGACCGGGGCGGAGCGGTGGTGTCTTGTATTCCCGGTCGTCTCGCGCTTTACATGCAAGAGTTTCCCCCAGGAGACACGTTTATTTTGAGACACAAGTCGTGATGACTATGAGACCGAAACCGACAGGTGGCTTTTCGCGCGGAGACACGCAAATCCCACGCACGGTTCGGGCTCAGGCCGAACGGCGGACAATGCTGTCCCGTTGCGCCCAGACGGGATCGGGGTTCGGGTAATCGAGATTGTAGTGCAAGCCGCGGCTTTCAGGGCGTTGGAGGGCGCATTCCACAATCAACTCGGCCACAGTGGCGATGTTGCGCAGTTCCAAGAGATCGCTGGTGACGATGAAGTCCCAATAATACTCCTGAATCTCCTCCTGCAAGTTGGTGATCCGCTTGCGGGCGCGTTGGAGGCGCTTGTTCGTGCGGACAATGCCCACGTAATCCCACATCAGCCGGCGGATCTCGTCCCAGTTGTGCGAGACCACGACCAACTCGTCGGCGTTGGCGGCGCGACCGGATTGCCAGGGTGGAATCGTGGTGTCGGGCGCCGGCAGCGACGGGGTGGCGAGCAATTTGTCCGCCGCGCGGTGGGCGCAGACCAGCGCTTCCAGCAAGGAATTACTCGCGAGCCGGTTGGCGCCGTGCAAACCGGTGCAGGCCACCTCGCCCACGGCATAAAGACCGGGCAAACTCGTTTCGCCATCGACATTCGTGAGCACGCCGCCGCACTGGTAATGCGCGGCGGGAACCACGGGAATCGGCTCCTTCGTGATGTCGATGCCGAAGCGCAGACAGGTCTCGTAGATGTTCGGAAAGCGCTCGATGATGAATCGCGCGGGCCGGTGCGTGATGTCTAGCAGCACATGATCCGCGCCGCTGCGCTTCATCTCGGCGTCAATCGCCCGGGCCACGATGTCGCGCGGAGCGAGCGACTTCAGCGGATGGACACCCTCCATGAACTCGACGCCCTCCACTGTTTTAAGAATGCCGCCCTCGCCCCGCACCGCCTCGCTAATCAAGAATGATTTTGCCTTGGGATGATAGAGGCAGGTGGGATGGAACTGGACGAACTCCATGTTCGCAATCGGCGCGCCCGCGCGATAGGCCATCGCCACGCCGTCGCCTGTCGCAATGTCGGGGTTCGTGGTGTAGAGATAGACCTTGCCGCAGCCGCCCGTGGCGAGCAGGACGGTCCCGGCGGAAAAGGTCTCGACCCGCCCCGCTTGTTTGTGGAGGACGTAGGCGCCGAGGCAGCGATTTGGCCCGGACCGGCCAAGCTTCTGCGTGGTGATGAGATCGATGGCGAAGTGGTTCTCCAAAATTTCGATGTTGGGCTGCCGGGCAATCGCGGCGAGCAGTGCGCCCTCAATCTCGCGACCGGTGACATCCTTCGCGTGAAGGATGCGGCGCTTCGAGTGGCCCCCCTCCTTCCCGAGATCGAGTTCCCTCGCGCCACCGCCACGGGGAATCTCCCGCTCGCTGAAATGCATGCCCAGCTCGATCAATTCCGCGATACGCGCCGGCCCCTCCTCGACGATGGTCCGCACCACCGGCTCCTTGCACAGGCCCGCGCCCGCCTCGAGCGTGTCACGGACGTGCATCTCGAAGGAATCCTCCTTGCTCGTGACCGCCGCGATGCCGCCCTGCGCGTAGTTCGTGTTTGATTCCGCGCGATGCTTCTTGGTGACGATGGCGACGCGGCCGCGAGTGGCCGCTTTCAAGGCAAAGGAGAGCCCGGCGATGCCGCTGCCGAGCACCAGAAAGTCAAAGGTGCGAGTGGTCGGATTCAAAGCGAGGATTGGAGCGGGACACGCACCGGATTACAAGCTCGCGTTGTCGATCAGCCGGGTCTTGCCGACATACACCGCGAGCGCCAGTTGCGTTCCTCTGCCCGCGCGCGTCACCGGTTGCAAAGTTTCAGGATCGAAGAATTCGAGATAGTCGAGCCGTGCCGCCGGGCGCTTGGCAATCAGTTTCGCCAAGTCCGCCTTTAGCTTGGCGACGGGGACCGGTTTCGATCCTTTAACACGCGCACGCGCCTCCCGGATCGCCAGCGAAAGAACCGTGGCTTGGGCGCGCTCGTCCGGGGACAAGTATTTGTTACGCGAGCTCATGGCCAGGCCGTCCGCCTCGCGCACGGTCGGCGCAACGATGACGCGCAGGGGAAAGTTAAGGTCACTCGTCATGCGGCGAATCACAGCCGCTTGTTGGAAATCCTTTGCGCCGAACACGGCCACCTCCGGCAGGACAAGGTTGAAAAGCTTGGCCACGATGGTGGTGACACCGCGAAAGTGAGTGGGACGCGAGCCGCCCTCCATGCCTTGCGAGAGCACTTCCTCAACAACATAGGTGCTGTAGCCCCCCTCGGCCTTGCCGGGATACATGGTGGCGTCCGTCGGCACGAAGATCACATCGACACCGGCCTCGCGACACAGCGCCTGATCGCGCGGAAGGTCGCGCGGATACTTGGAGAGATCTTCCGTCGGAGCAAATTGCGTGGGATTCACATAGATGCTTACCACCACGATCCCTTCGGGTCCGACGACTTTGCGCGCGCGCGCGACGAGACTGATGTGGCCCGCGTGCAGATAGCCCATCGTGGGCACGAAACCGACGCGAGTTCCGGCGCGCCGCCAGCCGAGGGCGAGGCGTTGCATGGCGGCCAGGGAGGTAACGATCCGCATGGGCAAAGGATGGGCGGGCGGGCGGGAAATCCGCAAGGTTCTTTGGAGGGTGGGAGGTGGCGGCACGGCCTCCGGAAAAATGGGGGCATGGTTTGTGCCGTTGTTGTCAGAATTTCCCTTTCGTTATGCCCGGACCGCCCGGCGAGCCGTCCCCAACTGCTTCAATCCTGTTGTCAACTTGGGGCGGGCAGCTTACAACACACGCCGCTCCCAATTGAACTCCGATTTATGGTGAAAACCAAAATTCTTTTTCTTGGCGCAATGGCCGTCGTCGCGACCGCTTTCCAAGCCTGCCAGACGACCAGTTCCCAATACGGCTGGCAACGGGGCTTTGATGGCAAGACCTTGAGCGGCTGGTCCACGATGATGCCCGGGAAATGGACGATGGGGCCGGATGGCGTGTTGACCGGCGAGGGGGAGATGAGCCATCTGTTCAGTCCGAACGCTTACACGAACCTGGAGTTCAAGGCCGAGGTGAAGCTGAACCACAGCGGCAACAGCGGCATGTATTTTCGCGCGAGGCGCATGCCCGGCTGGCCCCGGGGTTATGAATCGCAGGTGGAAAACACCAGCCCCGATCCGCAAAAAACCGGCAGTCTCTACAATTTCGCGCCAGTGAAGAAGCAGTTGGTCGAGGACGACACTTGGTGGACGCAGCACATCATCGCCATCGGGAACCACATCATCATCAAGGTGAACGACCAGATTGTGACCGATTACGTGGACAAGAAGAACACGCACACCTCGGGCTATTGCGCGTTCCAGCAGCACAATCTCGGTAGCGTGGTGCAGTACCGCAACGTGATGCTCAAGGCGTTGCCCGACGACGAGCAGGCCGCTTGGGCCATCGCGAAAAAAGACATGCCGGATGTGAAGGCGCCGTGAGCCTGCGCCGGCCTACGCCCCCACCAAAATATCCTCCAGGCGCACATCCGCCCCGAGCACGCCCAATCCGTTCCCGGAAGAGTCTTGGATGAGACACGAGACTGTGAAGCAGAATTGGCCGGAGGCGGCGGAGCGATAGACATTCGAGACGAACGTTTGACCACCTCGCACCGCGCCTTGAAACCACGGCCGTCCAGACCAGTCCGCCCCAAGGCCATCGGTGCCATAAGCCGCTTTGAAATCCGCCGTGCCGATGTTGCGGGTCACCTGGCGACCACGGGTGTCCGTGACGTAAAGCAGTTCAAACGCCGGATGGTTCGTGATGAAATTCCGCAAAAATCCCTCCTGGCGATCGCGGTCAAAGCCGGTCAAAGCCGGGTCGGACACAATTCCCTCCACCAATTGTCGCGCCCGCTTGTGCGCGGCGATCCGGAAGACGCCGACATCCAGCACCAATTGATCGCACGTCTCGCGGCTTTGGTGGGCCAACTGGCTCAAGGTGACCGCCTGGTTGGCCTGGGCGTTGGCCAGTTTGGAAAGCGAAGTGCCCTGGCTTTCGGCAGTTGTCGTGCTGGTGTCCGTGACGCCAGCGGCGGAGGCGGTCTTTTGAATTTGTCGCTGAATGGCCCCGAGAACGGACGCCACCCTGGACGTGGCTTCCATCGTTTGGTCCGAAAGCCGCTGAATTTCCCCCGCCACGACCCCAAACGCCCGGCCATGGCTGCCCGCTCGCGACGCCTCAATCGAGGCGTTGATGGAAAGAATCTTCGTCTGGGTGGCAGTCCGCTCGATCAGGTCAATGATCTCGGTCAGGTGCCGCGAAGCTTGGTGCAATTCCGTGACCGAACTGGCGATCTCCGAGGCGTGGGTCGCCTGGACCTTGGCGTTGACAGCCAGATCGTCCGACAGGCGCTCGAGTTGGGGAGTGATTTTGGAAAGCGCGATGGTATTGGCCGCGTAACGAGTTGTTGCGGCGCAAAGCTTCTTGAAGAGAGCGTTCAGCAGCCGGCCGAGTTTTGGCAGGTCGCCGGTTCCCGTCACAGGAAAGGTCCGGCTTAGGTCACACTCGCCCTCGGTCACTTCCTGCAACGCGCCCAGTAACGGATTCTCCCTCCGCGAAGCGTCGGGACGCGCTGTTTCTTCGGCCAAAACGGGAAGCGCCGCGCACCCCGCGCGGGAATCACCAAATTTTGCTCTAACGAAGCCAAAAACGTTCACCCTTGACGGTATCGGGTGACGAAAGGGCAACTTGACGCCGTTTTAGCGGCAATTCTTGCATCCAAACAATGAATATTTTGAATCATTCCATCATTTAGGCTCCGTCTCGGCTCATTGAAAAACCTCGTCAACCGTTTGATTGCCAGCCTTGCCGGATGGGTTTGAAATTGGCTTTCTCAGCAACGGTAATAACTGGCCCAAATCTTGCGCGGCAACTTTTATGCCAAGTTCTTCCTTGAGCGCGCCTCTTTCTTCGTTATGCTTCGCCTGTGGCTCAAGGCTTACATCTGTCCCAGCGCATGGCGCTGTCGCAAGTGCTCGCGCCGCAACTTCAGCATTCGCTGCAGTTGCTGCAGGCACCCACTTTGGAGCTCAAGGCACTGGTCGAGCAAGAGCTGCAGCAGAACCCGGTGCTCGAGGAGGCGGTTGTCACCGAGACCGACCAGGAGCAGAAGACATCTGAATCCGAAAAGGACGGCGCCCCCTCCCAATTGGATCCCACAGAGCCGCCGCCAGACGTGAATTATGATCCGGCCACGGAGAAACCATCCAACGAGCCAGTCGATGACTTCCAGCGGGATGTCGAGCGATTGCTCCAGCTTGACCAGGAATGGCGCGATCACTTCGCGCAAACGAACCTTCCTTCCCGGTCTTCTGCCGAGGACGAGGAGCGACGGCAATACATGTTCGACTCGCTGGTGGCCGGAACTTCCTTGCAGGAGAACCTGCTCGAGCAGGTCCGCATGTCCGAACTGCCGGATGACCAGCGTCCGATTGCCGAGATGATCATCGGCAACGTGGACGACAACGGCTACCTGCAATCGAGCGTTGAGGAATTGGCCTTTTCCACGAGCATCGCGCCGGAAAAGATACAGGAGGTCCTCAAAACCATCCAAGGCTTTCATCCTCCGGGCGTGGCGGCCCGCAACCTCCGCGAATGCCTGTTGCTTCAACTGGAGCGGGCCAACAAACGCGAAACCATCGAGTACCAGATCATCGACCAATACATGGAGGCGTTGGGCAAAAGACGTCTGCCTGAAATCGCCCGCGGCTTGGGCGTGTATGTGGATGAAGTGCAGGACGCGATGGAAAACATCGCCCGGCTGGAGCCGCGGCCCGGTCGCGCCTTCCT
>CAZMLP010000399.1:0-5286 GCA_964566745.1 uncultured Verrucomicrobiota bacterium
CCCTCTCGGCGAAGATGATGTTTTGGTCATTGCTGGGCGTGGATTTGATCGCGATCGGGTTTCTCAGTCCGGTGACGCGATGGATCTGGTTGCTTTTGCTGACCCTGCCCATGCTCGTCTGGTGGTCGCACAAGGAGCAACGTGACTTGCGGCGAATCATTGCCACATTTCTGGATGAGGTGGCGGCGGAATTGAAGCTGGTGAAAATGGACTCGCCGCCGAAATCGTGACGACTTTTCCTCCACCATCCTTGTCAGGCACAGCAAGGCGCTTGTAGATTCCTCCACACGTCATTATGCGCCAATATCACGACCTCCTGCGACTGGTGCTGGAGCAAGGCAAGTTCAAGGCCGACCGCACCGGCACCGGCACCCATGCGGTGTTCGGGGCGCAATGCCGCTTTGATCTGCGAAACAGTTTTCCGCTGCTTACGACGAAGAAGCTTCACGTCAAATCGATCATCTATGAATTGCTTTGGTTTCTGCGCGGGGAGACCAATGTGCGGTGGCTGCAAGAGCGGGGCGTGTCGATTTGGAATGAATGGGCGGATGCCGAGGGCAACTTGGGTCGCGTGTACGGCGCGCAATGGTGCGACTGGCGCCTGGCGGACGGCGGTTCGATCAACCAGATCGACCGTGTCATCGAGCAGATCAAACGCAACCCGGACAGCCGCCGCCACATTGTCACGGCGTGGAATCCGGGCGAGGTGGACCTGATGGCGTTGCCGCCCTGCCACGCCATGTTCCAATTTTTCGTGCAGGATGGCGAACTGAGCTGCCAGCTCTACCAGCGGAGCGCGGATCTGTTTTTGGGCGTTCCGTTCAATATCGCCTCCTACGCGCTGCTGACGCTCATGGTGGCTCAGGTCACGGGCTTAAAGCCGGGCGATTTCGTGCACACGTTTGGTGACCTGCACCTTTACTGCAATCACTTCGAGCAGGCACGGGAGCAATTGAGCCGTGAGCCGCGCCCCTTGCCTGCAATGTCATTGAATCCGGCAGTAAAGAATATTCACGATTTTCAATACGAGGATTTCACCCTAAGCGGATACGATCCGCACCCCGCCATCAAGGCGCCCATCGCGGTGTGACGCGGATTAGTATTTACTGCGCCCTGGCTCGAAGCGGATCACGTCCTTGAACTTTCCAAAATCTCTGTCGAACGAGGCAATCGGGGTATTATCCTTCGCCGCGCCCGCCGCAAGGAACGCGTCAGCGAAACCGGTGTTTATCGTACGAAGCCGTTCCAAAGCGCCGGTCACCTGGCTGGCATCGCCTAATTTAACGCCGCGTTGTTGAAGCAAAAGCAGAAGCTTCTCCGCCGCCTGTTCGCGCTCAAATCGATAGAAAGAATGGAGCGTGTAGTAGGCTTCCGCAACAATTACGGGGGAAATATCGAGGACCGCCTGGCCTTCAGCGGCTTGCCGAAACAATTCGCGGGCAGCCTCGGCTTGGGGCGCGGGCTCGCCGGTGAGAAAATGTAGCAGAACATTCGTATCAACCCAAAAACGACGGACGCTCACGGATGGCCTCTTTTGGAGGCTTCACGGGCCATAGCGGTACGGGCGGATCTTTTCTCCTCGGCTGTGGAGGCGACCGGGCGGCTTGGTCGAAGACTCCCAAACAAACTATCCAAATCAGCGGCCGGTCGAAGCACGGCGGATCCGTCCGGGCGAAGTTCATAGGAGACACGTTGCCGGGGTTTCAATTTCAACGCCTGTCGCACCTTTTTTGGGATGGTAGTTTGAAATTTGTCAGTGATTGTCGAATGCGTCACAATTGGACATTACATTATTCAGCCTCCTTGCGCAATAATTTCGCATTGTGCTGTGGAAACGCATTTCAACTCTTCGAGTGAAGCTACTGCTTCGGAACCACCTCGTGATATTGATTGATCGCCGGGCGGCCGATGGCTTGCCTTTTCCCAGTGGGCCAGCGGATTTCGACCTCCTCCACGCTGGCTTCCTCACCCAGGCCAAAATGCGCCGAGGTGGCGTGCTGGCAGAGATACGAATCGCCAGTGACGAGCCACCGCGTTTGTGTGCCGTGCGCGGAACGAAGAGTGATTTTCGCGCCGATCGGCGAGCAGCCAGGCGCGCTCTCTTTCAAGTGGAACCCGATCCAGTTATTTCCGCTGTTACCGCCGCCAACGGAACCGGTGTTGCGGTAGAGATGCAATCCTTGAAAAGGTTTCGGCCAGGCGGAAAACGAGCTGACCAACAGGTCCACACGGCCGTCGTTGTCAAAATCCTCCGCCACCACGCTGCGTGAATCCGCCTCCAGCGCGACGCCCAGCAAGTATCCAACTTCCCGAAATTCTCGGCCGCCGTGATTGATGAAAAAGCGATTAAACTGATGCCCGCCGTAGGAACCGCCCGCGTCTTGGTGTCGCGCAATGGCCGCGCCGAAATACATCTCCACCGCGCGGTCCTCCCGGGAGTTGCCCGCGTAAATGTCGTGCCGCCAAAATTGCGAATCGTAGTCCGCGACGGATTCACGGCTAAGGTGGCCATTGGCGATCATGAGGTCGGGAAATCCGTCATTGTTCCAGTCCGGCGCGCTGACGCCCCAAGACCAACCCGAACGAGCCACTTGGGCGCTAATTGCGCTTTGCGCAAATCCGCCGTCGCGGCCGAAATAGAGACGGTTCCCCTGTGTCAGCAACGCGCGGTTGCGTTGATCCTCCGCGCGGCCGGGCGGGAAGAGATTCCAATGGCCGAGCCGGTCCGCGGCCGCCGAGTCCATGCCGGTGACGAACAAGTCGAGCCGGCCGTCCCTATTGAAGTCGTTGAAGGTGTGAGCCATGCCGAACAGGTGCGGCTCGTCAATCCGGGTTGTGGTGACGTCGGTGAAATGACCCCGCCCGTCATTGAGATAAATATCGATGCCTGCGAAGTCGCTCGCCACGAGCAGGTCGAGATCGCCGTCGTCGTCGAGGTCAATAAACGACGCGCTGTAGGTCCGGCGATGCCGCTTGGCCTCCAGGCCGGAACCGGTGGTGGCGTCCTTGAAGTGGCCGTGACCGTCATTCTGCAACAAGTGGCCGGGAAAGCCGTCATTCGCGTCATGAAACGGCACAGGCATTTGGCCACCGACCGCCGGCGGTTTGTATTGGCCAAGCCAGACGTCGAGGGCACCATCTCCATTGACGTCTCCCGCCGCCAGGACGAACGGGTTTGCCAATGGCGCGTCGGGCATGGGAACGCGTTGCGATGTCTGGTCAAAATGCCCTCCGGCCTGGCCAGAGAACAAGAGTAGTGAGCCCCGGTTCGCGCAGAGCATATCGGCGCGGCCATCGCCGGTGAAATCGGCGATCACCGCGGCGGTGACAAAGTCCAAAGGCGTTGAGAAAAGTTGCTCGGCCCTGAAACGAAAGTCACCCGCATTCCAAAGGACCTCGTTGCGCGCGGGCAAAATGATCTCCGCGCGACCATCGCCATCTAGGTCATGGACCAACACCGGTTGATCATGAAATTGTCCGACGGGCGTAATGTCGCGCGGCGGTCCGGTTTCGAATGGCGCCTCGCCTGCGCGAGTTAGAATCTCGAGGTTGGTCGCCATGATGACGCGTGGAAAAGGAAGCGAGGTAACGTCACTGCCTTCGCGCCATTCCACCAGAATTTGTCCGCGCACGATGAAACGCGACGGCGAAAGGCGATTGGTTCCGTAGAGGGCAATGTCGAATAATGAGCGGGCCGGATTCACGCCCGGCCGGTCAAACTGCGAGTGCCGCCATTCGGAATGCTCCAAATCCCAGCCGGCGGCATTCCATGCGGCGAGCCGCTCACGCCATTGAGCTGGAGTGAGCGAGAGCGACGAGTTTTCCACGCGCGCAATGCTGATTTCATCCGCGTCCACAACCGATGGATCACCCGCCTTGCCGAGACGCAACTCCTCGAACCGAAAATCACCGAGCGTGGCCAAGGCATTGGTTCCATGCCGCAAGCGATCCCACAGGTCAATGAATACGCGCTCGTGCTGCAGGGCCAAAATTTCGTTCGTCCAGAGCGTGCGATCCAAATCGTTTTCACGGGCCTCAAGCGCGAGAAATTGCTGCACGACCCTTGGGTCGGCTGGTGACGCGGCGCTTGTGAAGCGTGCCGGAGCCTGGGGAGTTGCAAGAGAGCCAGCGCGGGGCCATCGCCAACAAAGCAACGCGCTCGCCAGCAGGCAAAGAAGCAGCGCGATGATCCGGAGCTTGGGCATGCACGCCCAAGGTGCGGGGAATTCTGCCGGTCAGGCAATCGAAAATCGTTCTGTTTAGCGAGAGGGAGGGAATGCCTTGTCAACGAGATAAATGGGAGTGGGCTCACTTGTGGTTCGGCGCGTCCTCGCTTGAATTAGCCGTTGCCTTAATTCGTCACGTTCCTTTTCCGCCAGTTCCAATTGCGCGAATGTTTGGCGATATTCTTGCGAGTCGGTTTTGTCCAGCAAAGCGCCGCGCTGGGCCTGCAAGTCATTGAACGTCATGGTGCACTGTTCAAAGCCTTTTTCCAATGCGTCTAATTTCATCCGCTCCGTCGCTCGCCATAATTGCATACGAAACTCGCAGTAGCTGCTCGCGATGGTGTTCGCCAACTCGGCCGCCTCCTCCGGATTCTCGCTTTTGTAGCGAACAGCAATGATGCTCGTGCCGGGGACTTGCTCGACTTTTACTCGTTGGCGCAGGAACGTCAGTAATTCCTCGGTGGTGACCGGAACAGGCATGCCCTTTTGATTCCGGAACTTTTCCGCCAAATGTTGCTCATTCGCGACCCGCATCAAAACGGCTCCGGAGCGAATAATCTCGATTTGCGTGGCGATCCAATTGGGATTAGTTGCGTCGCCCGCGCCGTTCTTTATGTCATCTGGATCGGGATTGATGACGAAGCGCGCCGTGGCGGTATGGCTTCTTGAAAGCAACCTCGGGAACAGGTTGGGTTTGAAGACACATTCCACGCTGCCGGCCAGCACCGCGCCGATGACCAGCAACAACGCGATCCGCCATCGTTTGGGTCCTGGTTGCTCGGTCTTGACGCCCAACAAGCGTTGAATGCGCGGCAGCAGCGAACCGCCGCCGTCGGCCGCCACAACCAGTTCCATTGGCGACGCCCGCAGTTCCTCGAGAGAGGCGAGCGCGCGGGCGTAATTGGCGCGGTCCGGGCAGACGCGCAGCACTGCGTCATCACAGCAAAGCTCGCGCTCCTCGCGAATCTGGCGGGAGACCCACCAGACCATCGGATGATAAAAAAGCACGGTTTCAATGACCCGTTGGATGATGTTCACGAGGAAGTCGTGACGCCGGATG
>CAZMLP010000400.1:0-3297 GCA_964566745.1 uncultured Verrucomicrobiota bacterium
ACTCCACCGTGCGATGTGTCACGTGCCCGGCCTCCGTCGCCCTCACTTGAGTATAGGAGAGATCAAGTTCCGCTTGCCGGACCATTGCCTCGCTCCGTTGCACCTCGGCGAAGGCCGTCTGGATGTTTGCCTTGCTCAAGCTGAGTTGCGACTCGGCGGCCAGCTCGCGATTGCGAACCGCGTCCACTTGCGCGGCGGCGGAGCGGGCTTGGGTGGCGGCGAGATCCAATTGGCTCTGGGAAACTCCGGTGATTCCGACCGCCTGATAACGCCTCGAATCAGCTTCCGCGCGCTTCGCCTCGGCCTCGGCGGCGATCACGTTCGCCTTTTCGGACTCGATCTTGGCTTGGTCCACAGAGGATTGCGCGATGGCCTGTTCGAGGCGGCTTTTCGCGGCAGCGAGATTCGCGCGCGCCTGGTCGAGTTTCGCTTGGTAATCGCTTGGATCAATCTGCACCAGCAGGTCGCCCGCCTTGACCAACTGGTTGTCTTTCACCGCGAGTTGCGCAACCCGGCCCGCAACCTGCGGCGCGACGGCGGTGACGTGCGCCTCGATAAACGCGTCATCAGTGGATTCAAATGGCGCCACGAATTGATAATAATAGAACCCCGCCGCCACGGCTGCGGCGAGTAACGCGGCACTGAGAATAAAGGGGCGCCGGTTACCTTTCTTTTCGGGCGCTGGGGAGGGGTTTGAAGCGGGGTTCTCGCTGATTCGCTTTGGCGACTCAGGGACGGTTTCTTTGGGCGCAACGAGTGTTCGGGCGACCGGTGCCGCCGGAGCGGGGGAGGTTATCAAGGAGGACAAGGCGTTCTGACTGAGAGCGGCGGTCTTCATGGCGTGGGTGGCGTTCATGTTCTTGGCTTCCTATTACACCTCTCGTGCCAAATGCCTTCTTTGCGTAATTGTCTTAGGTGGAGAGAGATACAAATTGACGCCTCAAACGATTTGAGGACGAAATTTTGAACGTTCGAAAAATTGTCCTTCAAAAGGTTGAAATTCCGTCCCAATTGACTTATCACATTTCGGTGCCGACAAACGCTGACGACGGTCGTATCGATCCAAGTTTTGCCAGCAGCCTGTTGCTGGAAATTGCGCAAGAGCCCTCCTTGGACAAGTTGTTGAAGAAGCTGATCGCGCGTGTCCTGGAGCGACCGGGTGTGGCGCGCGTGCGCATCTGGCTAATGGACCGGGGCGACATTTGCGCAGCTTGCGTTCGCCGCGCCGAGTGCCCGGAGCAAACCCGCTGCCTGCACGCCGTCGCGGGCGGCAGCAACCTCATCGCCACCTCGGACGAGGAATACGCGCGGTTCACCGACCCGTTTATTCGCATCCCGCTCGGCAGTGGCTTGGTGGGAAAAATCGGCGCGAGCGGCGAGCAAATCGTGAAGCGCGACGTGGACACAAACCCCGGCGAACTGGCCCGAATCGACTGGCTCAAGCCGGAGCAAATTTGCGGCTTCAACGGCATTCCAATTGTCTATAAGGGCGAGGTGCTGGGAGTCATCGCGGTGTTTAGCCGGCTGCCGGTGCCGGAGGGTGCGCGCGTTTGGGGACGTGTCTTTGCAGACCATGTGGCCGGCAGCATCGCGAACGCCCGCGCCTTCGAGGAGATCGAGCGGTTGCGCGCGCGCCTCGAGCAACAAAATGCCTACTTGAAGGAGGAAGTGGTCGAGGCGAAGGCGTTTGGTGATCTCATCGGCCAAAGCGCGGCCTTGCGGCAGATTGTCAGCCAAATCGATCTCGTCGCGCCGACCGACGCGTCGGTGCTGATCCTTGGCGAGACGGGCACGGGCAAGGAACTGGTCGCGCATGAGATTCACCGGCGCAGCCGGCGCAAGGACAAGCCGCTCATCCGCGTCAATTGCGCCTCGATCCCCAAGGAATTGTACGAGAGCGAGTTCTTTGGCCATGTGAAGGGCGCCTTCACGGGAGCCATCAAGGATCGCGCGGGCCGTTTCGAGGCGGCCGAGGGCGGGACTTTGTTCCTCGACGAGATTGGCGAGGTGCCGCTGGATTTGCAGAGCAAGCTGCTGCGCGTCTTGCAGGAGAAACACTACGAGCGGGTAGGGGAGGACCGCACTCGACGGGCGGATGTGCGGATCATTGGCGCGACCAATCGCGACCTGAAAAAAGAAGTGGCGGCGGGGCGTTTCCGCGAGGACTTGTATTACCGCCTGAATGTCTTCCCAATCCAAGTGGCCGCGTTGCGCGAACGGAAGGAGGACATTCCACTGCTCGCCGATCATTTCGTCCGACTTTCCGTGCGGGAGTTGCGCTGCCCGAAGCCGCGTCTGACGCGGGCTGGCGTGGTAAACCTGCAGAATTACGACTGGCCGGGGAACATTCGCGAGTTGCGGAACGTGGTGGACCGGGCGGTGATTCTGGCGCGGGGCGGCCCGCTGGAATTCGATTTGCCGGTTACTTCGAGAGAGGCGGCGACTGAGGAGCCACTCAAAGCGTTGCGAGAATCCGACGGCCCTCGAACATTCCTTACCGAGACGGAGCTGCAGCAACGCGAGCGGGAGAATTTGCTCGCGGTCCTCGACCAGACCCGTTGGAAGATCAAAGGCGCGGATGGAGCCGCGGAACTTTTGGGTGTGAAACCGACCACCTTGCTCTCGCGCATCAAAAAGATGGGACTGAGGCGGCCAGCTTGATGGACCCAGGGGCAAGGTCTTGAGTTGCGCAACTTCGTTGGCCCCTTTACTTTCCTCGCGTTGTTCGCCGGGAGACATTATTTTTAAATCAAAAGCCGCGCAAGGCGCGCCGGTCGTGTCCGTCTTAACCGCTTGGGCCGCAGCAGATTACTCGCTGGAGTGCTGTTTTTGTCTCGCAAATGTTTCCGCCCGGCACTTGACCTCCGGCGGCAAACAGGCACACTACGCCGCTCGGATTTTTGTCCGCACCGTTTATGCAGCACATACGCAATATCGCCATCATCGCGCACGTTGACCACGGCAAGACCACTTTGGTCGATTGCCTCCTGAAACAGTCCGGAACCTTCCGCTCGAACCAGGCCATCGCCAGCGAGGAGCGGATCATGGATTCCATGGACCTTGAGCGCGAGAAGGGCATCACCATTCGCGCCAAGAACGCCGCGTTCAAATACAAGAATTACCACGTCAACATCGTGGACACCCCGGGCCACGCGGACTTCGGCGGCGAGGTCGAGCGCATCATGAACATGATCGACGGCGTGCTGCTGGTGGTGGACTCCACGGACGGCCCCCAGTCGCATACGCGTTTCGTGCTCCGCAAGGCCCTCGAGGCCGGCGCCATGACTATCGTTGTGA
>CAZMLP010000401.1:0-3113 GCA_964566745.1 uncultured Verrucomicrobiota bacterium
GAGATTTGGGCACTCGGTCTGCGCAACCCGTGGCGATTCTCCTTTGATCCCAAAAACGGCGATCTGTGGCTGGCGGACGTCGGCCAGGATCGCGTGGAGGAAATCGACATCGTGCGGCGCGGGGAAAACTACGGTTGGAACATTTTCGAAGGGTACGAGCACTTCTCGAACGTGTATCGCAAGGAAGGCGCGCACTACGTTTCACCAGTGATGGCCTACCAGCGCAAGTACGGCAACTCGATCACCGGAGGTTACGTTTATCGAGGCAAGAAATCCCCCGCATTCGACGGCGTGTATATCTTCGGTGATTTCACCTCGAAGCGCATTTTCGGCATGACCCAAAAAGACCGAAAGCTGCAGTTAGTCAGGCAGATTGCCACCGCCCCGCAACGGATCGTCTCGTTTGGAATCGACGCGGAGGGGGAAATCTATGTCGTTGGCTTTGAGGGCATTATCTCCAAACTCGATTTGTCCGAGGCAAAATTCAACGGCCCCTTGAAGGAGGATTCCGGCCACGCGACCCGATAAGACGTTCACACAGAACCGGTTAACTGCAAGAAGATCAGTGACATTCCCGTGCCGAGGCAGATTTCCCGTGAATTTTGGCCGGGAACTGTTATTTTGTGGCCGAATTGAGACGGATTGACGTGAGACATTTCATTTCATTGCGGAGCGGAATCAGCCTGTGGCTGTGCGGTTTGCTACTTGGTGTTGCGCGCGCCGCCACGCCCTCTGAACCGCCACCAGCAGACCGGTTGATCGACAAAGTGGTGGATCGTGCCCGCGAAGTGGGCCTGGCCAATGACCGTTATCTCTACACGAAGGTGTCACTTTTTGAGGAGTTGGACTCCAAAGGCTCGGTAAAAACCCGGAAGGAAAAGACCTACGAGGTTTTGCAAAGCCGGGGCCTGCTGCGGCCGCGCCTGGTCAAGATCGACGGAAAGCCAGTGTCCATGCAGGAGCGGCTGCGCGAGGAGCAGGAGATTCGCGACCGTCGCGAGGAACTGGAGGACAAGTCCAACAAGCAAAAACCCAAGCAGAATTTCACCCTCACCCGCGAGGTCGCGGACCTTTACCAATACACCGTGACCGGTTCCGAGACGTTCGATGGACGGATGGTCTGGGTGGTGAAGTTCAAGCCGCGGCCCGGGGCCAAGGTTGGTGGCCGGATCATGGACCGTGTGCTGGCGCGCCTCGGCGGCACTCTCTGGGTGGACGCGGAGGACTTTGAGATTGCCCGCGCGGAACTCGCCCTGTGCGAGCGCATTGGCGTGCTCGGCGGGGTGATCGGATCGCTGGACAAGTTTACCCTGCTGATCGAACGACGGCGCGCGCCGGAAGGCGTGTGGTACAATCAAAAGACCATGGCCGTGATCGAAGGACGCAAGGTCCTGGAGCAAATGCGCATCCGCACCAAGGAAGAGTCGGAGAATTTCCGGGCTGTCGCGCGGAAGAATTGAAGGTCGCAGTGTTCGCCTTGCTCGACGCCGGATCCCTAGCTGTCTCACGGCCAACGTCGCACGCGCCGGCCATTCAAGCCATGCCTCTTGGGGCTCGGTGTAGGATGAAGCCACCGGTCACGGCATCAGCAGCAATGCCAAGGCCAACCCCAAGGTCGCAACAAAAGGGAACCGCGCGGGCTTCGGCATTTCCGGCCCCAAAACCTCAAGACCCAACAGGCTGAAGGAAAAAGTGAGGGCGAAAAAGGGGCGCATTATCGCCCGCTCGCTCGCCAGCTTCATGAGCGTAAACCCGCAGCTATGCGAATACGGAGTGACTTGGAGCACGCGGACCCACCTGAGGATCTCAACCGCACAGAACGCGATCAGCAGGATACCCGCGATCCAAAAGAAAGCCTTTTGCCGGTCGTTCATCGCGGTGAGCGGCCAGATGTGACTGGCAACCCGTCATCTTGGATTTGACGACTCCCCGGCTAAAATGCTCCCGCTTTATTTCAACGGCCGGACCGATGCTGGAGAGACCTGTTGCATACGCATCAGGAGGTTGGAAGCGTTGGCGGTCGTGGTGTCGAAGCCAAACCACGCGAAACCGCTCAAGGTTGGCGCATAAAAATTGCCACAACGAATGCAACAGCGGCTATCACGGCCAGCCAAATCTACGCGCGTCTTTGGATTACGAGGCTTGCCATAGGAGCTGACTCGCAAGGGCGATAGTCCTGACGGCGGTATTGGGCAGTTGACTGCACCCCGTTTCGTCACAACTCGATTCGTTCCTCTTTTACCCCGGCCTTGGCCGGGCCGTAACGCTTCACGACATAGCCATCGCGAGACAGCGGCGAGGCGAGCAACGGCTCCTTGATTGCCTCAAAGAGCTTGTCGGCATCGGGGCCATACATGAAAAGCGTGGCCTCGCCTTCGCCGATCTCATCGCCGTCGAACTCCCCCGCCTCCTGCTTTTCAATGGCCTCCCCCAAGATCTCCGACAGCTCGTGAATGGTGTCAATTTCCCCGGACGTGCCGTATTCGCCGTCGGACAGCTTTAAGAACACTTGAACACAATGGTCTGACATGGGTTTATGATCGCCTTTTGCCAATACAACCGCCAGACCGTTTATTGGCCCGCCTCCCCCTCGTTAGAACCGGACGGGCGGGCGCTTTTGCTTCGAGATTGCGCGGGGAAAGATTGGCCGCATGATGAAGCGCATGCTCGATTCCTCTCCATCCAAGCCATTCCTTGCTGGTATTGTTGCCCTGGCGCTCGTTTCCGCGATCTTCGCCGCCGATCCGCCCGTCAAGTCGGACGCACCCACCGAAAAAGAGCCTGCCGCGCCGGCCAAGCCCGCCGAGAAAGTCGATTGGGCCGGCTTGTTCAAGATTCATTGGCAAAACCGCACGCGTGCTTTTCAGGAGCAGAACCAGGCATGGTCCAATGTGGTTCTGCTCGGAGACAGTATCACCGAGGGGTTCGACGTGACGAAATACTTTCCCGGCCGGCGCGTGCTCAATCGTGGCATCGGCGCGGACATTATCGGCAACGCGCTGCCGGCGGACGATCCGCGCGGCTTGTTGCGGAGGCTGGACAACTCCGTGTTCGACTGCGCGGCCACCGACCTGTTCATCCTGATCGGAATCAATGATCTCAATTCGGGCCAC
>CAZMLP010000402.1:0-2996 GCA_964566745.1 uncultured Verrucomicrobiota bacterium
GGTTCATGCGCCGGGCGCGCCAACGCGACCATTCGCGGACCGGCAATGGCAATCCGTCGGCTCCTCTTGCCTGACCTTCCTCGGACGCCGTGAAGCCCTCCGGCGAAACGCCGCGATGTTTCGCACCTATCTTCAAAAAAACACCGATCTCGCCCTCTGGATGGCCATCACCAAACATCGCGCGCTGTTTCCGATTGGCCTCACGCGCGTCCTGTTAAAAGAGCCGGGGTTGATTCGGTATATCGCGCAATCGTGGTGGTTTGGCTGGCGGCAAATTCTGTTCGGCCAGCGCTCCCAACTCTGGAAACCGGCCCCCACCATCGCCGCGCATCTCGAGGTGAATTACATGCCGCCCGGCTTCGACTGGCCCGCCATCTTCGCCGCCGAGGCAGGCACGCCTCGCTGATGCGTCCGGACAAACCCGGGAACACCGGAAGAAAGCTGCGGCGTGATAGAGGCCACGATCCATCGCGCGTCGCCCCTACCTCCGCGGCAGCGTGATTCCGCTCTGTCCCTGATATTTTCCGCCGCGATCGGCGTAGGAGGTTTCGCAGACCTGACTGGCACGCAAGAACAACACCTGCGCGATGCCCTCGTTCGCATAAATTTTCGCCGGCAACGGTGTTGTGTTCGAAATCTCGATGGTCACGTGGCCCTCCCATTCTGGCTCGAAGGGGGTCACGTTCACGATGATGCCGCAGCGCGCGTAGGTGCTTTTGCCCAGGCAAATCGCCAGCAAGTCGCGCGGCAACTTGAACCGCTCCACGCTCCTTGCCAGGGCGAAGGAATTGGGCGGAATCACGCAGGTCTCGCCGCGCACGTCCACGAACGATTTCGGGTCGAAGTGTTTCGGGTCCACGAGGCTGTTAAACACATTCGTGAACACCTTGAACTCGTCTGCCACGCGCAAATCGTAGCCGTAACTCGACAGCCCGAAGCTGATAACCGCCGCTTGCCCCTCAGGGCGACGCACCTGCTTTTCCACGAAGGGTTCGATCATCTTCTGTTCAACGGCCAATTGGCGAATTTCGCGGTCGGAAAGGAGGCTCATGTGCTCAAACGTTCCGGATACGGACAGTGCCGGCAACCATTTTGACAACAATAACCACGGCGCAAGTGATACTCCGCCGTGAAAACCGTCAGCCCTTTCGCGTCGAGGTAAAAATCAGCGACGAGAGGTTGCGCCGACGGCGCCGTTTCCGCGCGTGCCAGCATCTCCACCCGGGCGCGGGCCAAAACCTCCTCCGGCCGTCCACCCAGCGCCGCTTGCCGTGACACGGCGGTGAGGCAACGCGGGCAAAGGCAGGCCGCTTCCGGTTGCTCGCTCGCCAATTGACGCAACACCGGCACCGGAATGTTCCGGGACTCGCACCAGCAAGGTCCTTTGTAAAGGCAACCCGCCGCGAGACGGCACTGGTTCGCCGCGCCGCAGACTGGACAATTCGACTGGCAAGCCACCGGCTCGGGCGCCGGTTCGACGGGTTGTTGTTGCAACATTATCGACAATGGAGTGGGCGGCGGCCAAACCGCGTTACACCATTTGGGGAATTCCCCGCAGAGCACGCGGGCGCAAAAAATCCCGCGCTCACTCGCGAGGGAGTGAAGGCGGGCCGTAACAATTGAATCGAACCGGCTCGTCTTTTCCCCCATCCGGCCGTTGGCGCGACCGTTGCCGCCGGCAAATACCGGCGGACTTGATGAGCGTGAACGAGCAGGTCTTCTGGCTCCGGGGTCATCCTACTTCGCCAGTCTTCCCATCCGTGAGGACAGTGACTCTCACCCGAAAACCGGGTAGTGGCGTTTCGTCGCCCGTTACAGCGGCGCTACCGCGCGGGATTCCCACCCGCTTGCCTATTCTCCCCAAGCCGTGGCTTGAGGCACTCGCACACATTTCAGGCACAACCAGTTGTGCCCAATTAAAAGAACTGTGCAATGGATGGTAGGGAGTCCGGCAGATCCGTCAACGTCTTTCAGACTTGTCGTCACGAAAATTCGCCGGAAATGCCCGCTTAACGAATCACTTTTACCCCGCCTTCCTCATTAATCGAAATCTCCGCCATGCCCGCTGGAATTTTCGCTGTGACCGTCTTTCCGCCGGGCCAGCGAACTTGGATCTCCGTGGGGGTTGCGCCGGCAAACACCAGCACGGAAGTGTCCTGCGACCAATACCCCGCGCCCGCGTGAATTTCTGTCGCCGGGCCGAAGCTCTCGCCCCGGGCCGCGCGCACTGTCGCGCCAACGCCATCCGGATTTCCGGGAGGTCCCGCGAGCCGGACCCTCAAGCCCGCCTTCGCGCGCGTGTTGTGATACACTTTGGTTGCCGCGCCGTTTTGCGTGACCACCAGATCCGCCCGGCCGTCCTCATCAAAATCGCCCGCGACACTTCCGCGCTGCTCGCCATGGACTTTCACGCCCGACTCCTCGCCCGGCATCGCCTTGAATCTGCCATGACCGTCACCCCGCAGCCATAGACCACGACCGGCATCCTGGCGCGGATCCTCGCCCCGCTGGGCGAACTGGTTTTGCGCGAGGAAAATGTCCTGATTCCCGTCGCCATCCAAGTCAGCCACACTGATGCCGGAGACCGGTGTGAACTGCGCCTCGACCGGCAGCGGCGTGGCCTCAAAATGGTCCCCGCGGTTCAGCCAAAGCATGGTGGAAAGTGTGTTTACTGTGACTTCACGCGCCCGCTTCATCCTGTCACCGAGAATATCCGCGACGCTCGCAACGGCGTAAGCCTTGTGTGTCGGATAGGCTGCTTGCACGAATGGCATGGCGGAACCGAGGACAAGCTTGGTTCGGCGGGGCATGATCTTTTTTGTCTCGGAATCGTCCTCCGCCTCGATGATGTCAACCGTGCCGTTGTCATCAAAATCGCCGTAATAAAAACGAGCCGGCCAGTCGGCGGACGCGTGATAAGAACTGTTCAGCCCCCAATTCCCCGCGATCAAGTCCAGCTTGCCGTCACCGTTGAAATCCCCCGCCGCCACGCTCTG
>CAZMLP010000403.1:0-2099 GCA_964566745.1 uncultured Verrucomicrobiota bacterium
GAAAAATTCCCGCGACTAAACCATGGATTAAGGGATGGAAGGCAAACGATGCGGGCGTCTGCACGCCACCACACATTCGTTTAGCAGATCTCCAGCGAAGGCTGGATTAGGAAAGGGCCAACGGCGGGGCGCGTCCGGGCAACAGACGGTCCAGCGTCGTCGAGGGGAGTTGCGGAGTCTCCGGGCAGTGCTTGCGGACCAACCCGGCGATGAACGCAATCAGGATGGCAGTGGCCGTCGCGCCCTCCACACCGCCACCGCTCAAGAGCACCGCCAGGCATTGATGCTGGGCGTGCCCGGCCTCTGTGTGCAAAGCACGGTGCAAACCCGGATTGGAGGCAAGGAGAAGGGAGAAGAGGATCGAGCAGGAAAGCAAAACCGCCAGGGCCGCCTTGCAGGCGGTTCGCAGCGCGAATGGCTTTGCGTCGGTCTTCACTGCGAAATCAATAGGTCACTTCGCGCGGCATTTGGCAAGGTGAATTAGCGGTTTCCTCACTGCCCTCGGCCAAAATCAGGGGTATTTGTCTGAACCGCGCAAACGATCCGCCAACGATTATGCTCTCCGGGAGCGCGGGGCGCCCCCAGTGTTCCCGTGATTGGCCCCCATCCCATCCACCCCAACCCCGGAATGCTTGCGCGCAAAAGATCTGCCAGCCGAACAGGTTTCACCCACCCTTTACCGTCTCCCCGGGCAGCCTCGCATCCACCCGGGAACCGTTAAATCCGACTGGCCCGCAAAAGTTATTCACACTGTTCACATGGACAGGGTTTGTCCGACCCTGCGCGCGAGGATGGTCGCGCACTCGGCGATCACCTAGAGCGAAGCGCGAAACCGCCGGGCGAGGAGAACGCGGTATGGGAACAATCAGGTTGCGGGTGCGGTTGGAGCCCGCTTTGGAGCAGGAGGCCGCCCTTTGGTCGGCGTCGAAGCGGCGCGAGATGGCGCGGAAGATGGAGCGCTGGGCGCGGCAGTTGCGCGTGAGCGCGGAGATTTTGGAGCGGGACCAGGCCCCGCCCCCGACAGCGCGCCTAAAAGCCTTGTCTCCTCGGCGGTTGCGGCAGAACTGACCGGCGCCCTCGGGGCCGCGGCCGGCCCTCTGCCCGTCCCCGTGCCCAGTTCATTCAGCACCTGGCGCAGGCCGCGCGCGGAGGATTCCAGCGTGGCGAGGTGCTCGGACAACGCGTTGAACAAGCGCTGTTTTTCGGCGGGCGTGGCGTCATGCGACTCCAGCGCGACCGCGGCCGCGCCTGCCGCCTGCCGCACCACGCGCCGGCCCTCGCCCTCCGCCTCCAAAAAATGCTCCATCGGCACGGAGAAAAAGCGCGCGAGCTCGTAAAGATGCTCCGACTTCGGCAATTGCCCCCCCAGGAAATTTCCGATCGCCACATGGGAGACGCCGATGGCTTTGGCCAGCCGGGCGTTGTTAATGCCGCGCTCGCGCATCTGCGCGCGCAGCCGGTCCGGGAAGTGTAAAAAATCTTTCACAAGTCTCTTGACGTTGTAAGTTTGTTGTAGTAACTTCACTTACATAGTGAATGTAATCAAGGAAAACACCAGCGAAAAATGAGCCCGGGCGCGAAATAATGGGCGCCCCATCCCCAGGACAATATCCATGAAAAACCAAATTGCCTTCCCGAAAACAGCCAAAACCACCCGCGCCGGGGTGGAAATCCTCGTCCGCGAAATCGCCGAATTGACCCGCGCCCGCAACCGCCACCTGCTGGAGCTCGACGAGACCATCGCGGCCATCCGCCAGCGATACGAGGCCGGTCTGCGCGAGGCCGGGGAGGCCCTGGCCGAAAAGACCGCGCAAGTCCGCGCGTGGGCGGAGGAAAACCCCCGCGAGTTCCACGGCTTGCGGTCCCTCAAAACCTGTCACGGCGTCGTGGGCTGGCGCGCCGGTCAACCCGCCCTCCGGCCGCTCGCCGGTTGGACGTGGGATCGCGTGCTGGCCAGGCTCAAGAGCCTCCCCGGCATGGGTGACTACATCCGCGTGAAGGAGGAGGTTGACAAGCAGGCCTTGCTGGCGGACCGCTCGGCGCTGGGCCGCGAGGCCCTGCGCGGGGCTGGGGTCTGCGTGGCGCGCGAGGAGATTTTC
>CAZMLP010000404.1:0-8209 GCA_964566745.1 uncultured Verrucomicrobiota bacterium
AGGTCGAGTGCTTCGTGGTCTATCCGGAAACAAAGGACAAGGTGACCACCGTGATCCTGATCCATGAGAACAAGGGTCTGACCGATTGGGTTCGCCAGGCGGCGGATGAGATGGCCGAGGCGGGATACATCGCCATCGCGCCTGACCTTCTCTCCGGCACAGCCCCGGGAGGCGGCAAGACCAGCGATTTCCCCAGCGCCGACGCCGCCACGAAAGGCATCTATGCCTTGCCCGCCGACCAGGTCACGGCTGATCTGAAGGCGGTCGAGGCTTACGCGCACACGATTCCCGCCGCGAACGGCAAGGTGGCGGTGGGCGGCTTTTGTTGGGGCGGTGGCCAGACGTTCCGGTTCGCCACGAATGCCAAAGACATCAAAGCGGCGTTTGTCTTTTACGGTCCCGGCCCCGAGGGAGAGGCGGACATCGCGCGTATTCATTGCCCGGTGTATGGCTTCTACGGCGGCAACGACAGCCGCATCGGCGCGACCGTTCCCAAGAGCAGCGAACTGATGTCCAAAGCGGGCAAGAAATATGAGCCGGTCACTTACGACGGCGCCGGGCACGGCTTCATGCGCGGCGGTGATGATCCCGCCGGTCGTCCCGCCGATGTGAAAGCCCGCAACGAGGCGTGGCAACGACTCAAGGGATTATTGTCCAAGATCTGAATTTTTCCGTGACGGGCGCTCATTCGCGCACGCGGATGAGCGTCTTGACCGCGCGATTTCCAGCGGCCATTCCGGCAAAGAGTTGCGGCAACTGGCTGAGCGGGCACTCGCCGTCCACGAAGTCCGCCGCCCGCACCACGCCCGCCTCGATCAACGCGAGTGCCTCGCGAATCGCGCGCGGTGTGTGATGGAAGCTGGCGAGCATAGTGAGGTTGGAATAGTGAATCAGCGATGTGTCGAGACGCACGCTCGTGCCGCCAGGGCAACCGCCGAAAAAGTTCACCTTGCCACCTTTGCGGACAAGTTGCACGGCTGCCTCCCACACTTCGGGCCGGCCAACCGCCTCCACCACGAGGTCGAATGGCGCGGCGCCAGCAGCCTTCATTGCCGCGACAACATCCCCTGCCTTGCCAATGTCCACCACCTCGCCGGCCCCCAGGCGCGCGGCAATATCAAGGCGGTTTTGGCCGCGCCCGGCCAGTGTCACCGCGCACCCGCGATGACGCAGCAATGCGAGGAACATTAGTCCAATCGGCCCGGAACCGATGACCAGGACGCGCTGACCGGCGACCGGGTTCAAGTCCGCCACACCTTGCACCACACAGGCCAGCGGTTCGGTCAACGCCGCGTCCACGAAGGAGGTCGCCGGTTGCAAGCGCAGCAGATTCTTCGCGACCAGCCGCGCCGGAATCACAATCGATTCCGCGTAGGCGCCGTTCAGGAACAGCAAGTCGTCACAGAGGTTTTCCTGCTGGTGGCGGCAATAGAAACATTCGCCGCACGGCGCGGAATTGGCCGCCACCACACGATCTCCCGCAGCCCGGCTGGTTAAACCGTCCGCAACCTCGCTGATGACGCCGGACAGCTCGTGCCCGAACACCGCAGGCGGCACGATCATGCGGGCGTGATAGCCGCGCTTGAACACCTTCAAGTCCGTGCCGCAGGTCAACGCCGCCTCGATCCGCACCCGGACCTCGCCGGGTTGGAGGGGGGGCGCCGCGACTTCCTGGACCCGTATTTCTTCTTTGCCGTGCAACACCGCTGCTTGCATGCGGGCATCGTAAGGCCGGGCCACAGCGGCCGCCAAGCTCTTGGTGACACGTGGCAAAGACGAGTTGGCCAACTATGCCTTGTCTTGCATGCCGTGCAACCGGGCGAAATGGCATTACTTGTCCGGCATTGATCCAAAAACCGGCAAGGAGGAGCGTCTTTTTAATCCTCGCAAGGACAACTGGAGAACTCATTTTCACATCGTCAAGGCGATCCACATTAAAGGGAAAACCGCAATCGGCCGAGCAACAGAGAACCGGCTCCAATTCAATCAGCCGCGCCAGTTGGAGGCGCGTGAATTGTGGATTGAGCTGGATGCCTTTCCGTAACAGAGTTTCCCCATGCTCCGACCGCGTATAAAATATTCCGTTTACGATTTGCGCCAGCTCAAGGGAAAGCGGCGCCTGACCCATGTTCATGTAAAATCGCCCGAGGAGGCGACAGCGGCGGAGGCGGCGGGGATTGATTTGTTGAGTTGCAGCTTTGACTCGCCCGCGTCGCAGGCTCGATTGCCCCTGCTCGTGGCGGCGGCGCCGAACAGTTTTCTCTCGGGCGCCACACCGCACGGATTGGCCTCGCAAGAAGAGGCGATCCGCATTGGATTTCGCGCGCTGGAACTCGGAGCAAGCTCGGTCTATTGCTCGGCCAGCCCGTGGATCATTGAAGCCATGGCGCGCGAGAGAATTCCCGTCGTGGGGCATCTGGGCATGGTGCCGCGCCACGCGACTTGGACGAACATCCGCGCCATCGGAAAAACCGCCACCGAAGCGAAGCAGCTTTACGACCAGATGAAGCGGCTCGAAAGCGCCGGGGCATACGCGGCGGAACTGGAGTTGGTGCCGCACCAACTCGCGTCCTATCTTTGCAAGAACACGTCGCTGATCCTGATGTCACTCGGTTCCGGAAGCGGTTGCGACACGCAATTTCTTTTCTCGGATGACATACTCGGCGATTACGACGAGCGCATTCCGCGTCATGCCAAGGCCTATCGCAACTTTCTCAAAGAGTACCAGCGGCTGCAGGAGGAGAGGATCGCGGCCTTCAAGGAATACGCCGCGGACGTGACGAGCGGACGGTTTCCTACAGCGAAAAATTTGGTGGCGATGGACGACGCGGCATTTCAGGAGGCAGTCAAGGCCATCGACGGAAAATAAAACCGTGTGCCGCGCTTGAGCTTGGCGCGTTTCCGTTGCAGACTCTCCCATGCTCCGAACGTGTAGAAGCACTCCGTCCGCGATTTGCACAGGGTCACGAGAAAAACACCGCCGCGCCCGTTGAACAAGTCCGCCTCCCCATGAAGCTCCTGCCGTTCCTGCTGCTTTTCTGCTGGCATTGCCTCGCCGCTGAACGACCCCCTGCCAATGCGAAGCTGGAGCACGTCGAGTTATACGGGCATGACTATGTCTCGATGGCCGATTGGGCCAAACAAAATGGCTTTCGCGTCACTTGGACCAAGCCGCAGGAGGAGGTGTCCATCTCGAACCGCTGGGCGCGCATTGAATTGCGGAAGGATTCCCGCCGGGTGATGGTCAACGGCGTGGCCACCTATTTTTCCTTCCCGGCGGCGCATCGCGGCGACGTTCCCTACATCACCTCGCTGGACCTGAAAACAACAATCAACCCGGTCCTTTTCCCGCCGAAAAACCGGGGCGCGCGAGTCCGCACCATCTGCCTCGACGCCGGGCACGGCGGCAAGGACCCGGGCAATCAGGACGGGGTGCACCAGGAAAAGATGTACACCCTGCTCCTTGCCGAGGAGACAAAAAAGCAACTGTTGAGCGCGGGTTTCAAAGTGGTCATGACGCGCTCCACGGATGTTTACGTGGAGCGCGAGGACCGGCCGGCCATTGCCAGGCAAAAGCGCGCCGACCTGTTCATCAGCATGCATTACAACTCGACCGAGGGCGTGAACAACGGGGTGAGCGGCATCGAGGTGTACTGCCTGACCCCGCAAGGCGCCAGTTCCACCAACGATCCCAACACGCCGGACCCGCATCCCGCCCAGCCGGGCAACGCGTACAACGACAAAAACATGCTTCTCGCCTACCACTTGCAAAAGCATTTGGTGCGGCAATTGGGCGCGGAGGATCGCGGCGTGAAACGCCAGCGTTACGCCGTGCTGCATCACACGGAAATGCCCGCCGTTTTAATCGAGGGCGGGTTCATGAATGACCGCGCCGAGTCGAAAAAGATTTACGACGCGACCTACCGCAAGAAAATGGCGAGCGCGATCACGGACGCGATCATCGGCTACAAACAACTCGTCGAGCGGCCCTGACTTTCCCCACGCCTACCGGGATTTGACGGCTTGATACATGGCCAGGCACTTGGGCCGCTGCTCCTCGTGCAGGACAATTCGCCGGCAGTATTTGGACGCCGCCAATTCCAAGGGGTTGTCCCAAGGCTCGTGAATGGAGTCGCCCGGCCAGTTCGCCAGTTCTGGAACCCATTGCCGGACGAATGTCCCGTCGGGATCAAATTTCCGCCCTTGCGAAACGGGATTGAAGATTCGGAAATAAGGCGCGGCATCGGTGCCGGTGCCCGCGCTCCATTGCCAGCCACCGTTGTTCGCGGCCATGTCGCCATCAACCAGTTGCCGCATGAAGTAGCGCTCGCCTTGCTGCCAGTTGATCAACAGATCCTTGGTGAGGAACATGGCCACGATCATGCGCAGGCGATTGTGCATCCCACCGGTGGCATTAAGGCAACGCATCGCGGCATCGACAATCGGAAAACCCGTCTGCCCCGCGCACCAGGCCTGGAAATGTTTCCCGTTATCGCTCCACGCCAGACGATCATACTCGGGCCGAAAACACCCCCGCATCACATGCGGAAAGTTGTGCAAGATTTGCAGATAAAACTCGCGCCAGATCAACTCGTTGAGAAAAACGTCGCATCCGCGCTGCCCGGCGGCCGTGGCCTTCTCGCGGGCGGCCTGCAAGCGGGCGATGACGGTGCGAATCCCAATGGTTCCGGCGCGGAAATGCGGGGACAATTGGGAGGTTGCCGCCCGGGCCGGAAAATCGCGGCCTTCGGCGTAACCGGCGGCGTGTTGGTCCATGAAACGGCGGACCGTTTCAAGCGCCGCGTGCTCCCCTGCCTCCGGCACACTTTGCGCCAAAGGGAACCCTAATTCCGCCGGGTCAACGGACCAGGGATCGGAGCGGATGGCATGTTGGTGAGCGGTGGCCGGTCTCAGTTTGGCGCGCGCTGGCGGAATGGCGCGCGCCTTCCATGCTTTGGAATACGGTGTGTAAACGGTGAACGGCCTGCCTGCTTGCGTCAGCACTTCCAGTTCCTCCCAAATCACCGCGTCCTTGAAGCATTCAAATCCCGCCCCGATGCCGGCAAGCGCCCGTTTCACTCGCGCGTCGCGCGCTTGCGCGTACGGCTCGTAACGCTTGTTGCAGAAGACCGATTCCGCGCCTGTTTCTCGCGCGAGGGCCGGCAAGACCTCCTCGGATTTGCCGCGTCGCACCACCAATGAATATCCCAGCGCCTCCAGATTCTTTCGCAACGATTCCAGCGAGCGAAAAAGGAAAGCCAGCCGCGCCGCGCCGATGTCCGGGCCAGTCTTGAACGCGTCCTCCAGAATAAAAACAGGAATGATTCGCTCCGCCCGCCACGCCGCCTCGCCCAGCGCGGTGTTGTCGGAAACGCGAAGATCGCGCCGGAACCAATGGATGACCGTTTTCAATGTCCAGCGGCGAACGGCCTAATGTGCCCCGGCACTGGCCATGACGAGGCGCTCCACAAACAAGCCCGGCACGCAGCCCAATATCACCACGCCCAGCGCCAGCACCCCGATGGCCAGACGCACGGAAAGTTCCGCGTGGACCGGCTTGCGGTCCCCGGTGTCCTCCACGACATAGACCTGCTTGAGGATGCGAAGATAGTAGTAAAGCGAGATGCAACTCGTCGCGATTGCCAGGATCACAAGCCAAAGCAAACCGAGGCCTTTGGAATCCTGCTGAACCGCCGCGACGAACAAATAAAATTTCCCGAAGAAACCGGCCAACGGAGGAATCCCCGCCAGTGACAGGATAAAAATCAGCAGGCAAAACGCGAGCAACGGCTCGCGCCGGCACAACCCCGCGAAATCATTTAGCTGGCTCCCGCCGCCGTCCCGCTCCAATACCGCGACAACCGCGAACGCCCCGATCACCGCCAAACCATAGGTCGCCGCATAATACACGATCGCGGCGGTCCCCTGCCCGCTTTGCGCCAGCACGCCCAGCAGTATGTAGCCGGCGTGCGCCACCGCGGAGTAAGCCAGCAGCCGGCGAACACTTTGCTGGGCAATGGCGAGCAAATTGCCCATCACCATCGAGAACGCCGCCACCACCGCGATGACCATGGCCCAACCCGGGGTGAAATGCCGCCAGGCGCCGCTCCCGGCCGCGCCGTCAAAGCCGACCACCATCACTTTGCTCAACACAAAGAAGCTGGCGAGCTTGGAGCCGGAGGCGATCAACGCCGCCGAGGGAGCGGGCGCGCCCTCATAGGCGTCCGGCGCCCAGAGATGGAACGGAACCGCCGCGACTTTGAATCCGAACCCGATCACGGTCATGACCAAAGCCAGCGCAAGCAACGGGTCCAAGGCCTGCCCTTGGAGTTTTTTGGCGATTTCGACGAGGCTTGTTTCACCCGTAAGGCCGTAAATTAGACTCAGACCAAACAGCAAAAACGCGGCGGACATGCCACCGAACAAGAAATATTTCAAGGCGGCCTCGGCCGAGCGGGCATTGCGTTTGTTGAAAGCCGTCAGGACGTAAAGGGCAAGGCTGGTCAATTCCAGCGCGACAAAGATAGTCAGGATTTCCTCGCTCCCCGCCAAAAACATCATGCCGGTCGTGCCGAGCAAGATGAGCGCGATATATTCTCCCACATGCCGCGTGAAGGCCGAGCCGGTTGAAACGAGGATGGTCAAGGCGGTAAGTGCCACCAAGGCGGCCTGCACCCACCGCGTCAACGCGTCATTCACCAGCATGTCCTCCAGCAGCCGCGTGCTGCCGCCGCTCTGCATCAGCCACAAAATGGAGAGCGCGCAACCCGCGCACGCGAATCCGGAGCAAACCAAAAAACGGTTGGGCAGCGGATCGTTTCGCAAAAACGCGTGATCGATCACGAGCACCGCGAGCGCGGCGAGGACCAGAATCGCCTCCGGCGCGACATTGAGCAGCAATTCGGCATAGCTGAATTGCATCATGGCCGTCCCCTCCACATCCCCTGGAACAACGGCCCTTGCAGGCTCGGCACAATCAAATCCAGCAACAAACGCGGATACAGGCCAATGACCAGGCTTGCCCCGATGAGGATCACCGCGCCAAACCGTTCGGGAACGCTGACGGGTTCCATTGCGTGCTCGCGCGCTTCCGCCGGAGTGTTCGCGGCCAGTCCCTGCTCGCCGCCGAAAAACGCCCGTTGCATGGCGCGCAAGGTGTACGCGGCGCCCACAACAATACCGGCGCCCGCCAGCAGCGTGAACGTGGGGAACGCGTGCCAGGCGCCAATGAGCACCTGCAACTCGGCGACAAACCCGCTAAAGCCGGGGAGCCCCATGGAGGCGAAGCCAGCGATGGTAAACGTCACGGCCGCAAACGGAAGGGCGCGGGCGAGGTTCATTCCTTGCAAAACGGTAAGATCACGCGTGTGTGCCCGCTCATACACCATTCGGCCCACCACAGCGAATAGCAGTCCGGCAATGATGCCGTGGGAAAACATTTGCAGCACGGCGCCGCTTAATCCCGTCTCGTTCAACGTCACGAGTCCCAGCAGCACAAAACCCATGTGACTCACGCTCGAATAACCGATGACGAACTTAAAGTCCTTTTGCGTGAGCGCCACCAGCGCCCCGTAAACGATTCCGATAACGGCGAGCAGTCCGATCTCCGTTTGCCAGGCGCGCAGGCCAAGCGGGAAAAGGGTCATCGCCACGCGCAAGGCCCCGTAGGCGCCGAGCTTCATCACCACACCCGCGAGCAGCATGGAGGCGGCGGTCGGCGCGGCGACGTGACCGGTCGGCGCCCATGTGTGAAACGGCCACAAACCGGCCAACACGGCGAAGCCAACGAAGACGAGCGGAAATGCCCAGTATTGGAAGGCCTCGGGGAACGGAAATTTGGCCAACTCGACCAAATCGAAAGTTTTGGCCCCGGCGACGACATAGGCCGCGATCAACCCGATCAAAACCAGCGCGCTGCCGACGAACGAGTAGAGCGCGAGCTTCATCGCGCCATATTCGCGATTGGTCGATCCCCAAATAGCGATCAGGAAATATTTCGGAATGATTGCGATCTCGTAGAAAACAAAGAGCAGGAACAGGTCAAAGCTGAGAAAAACGCCATAGACCCCGCCAATCAGCGCCAGATAAAAAGCGAAGAACTCTTTCGCGCGATGCTCGATGTTCCAGGAGAACAAAATACCCGTCACCGCCGCGAGCCCGGTGAGCAGCACAAGCGTCGCGCTAATGCCATCGGCCGCGAGGTGATAAT